>JBGQCZ010000116.1:0-10611 GCA_041495645.1 Gemmataceae bacterium
CCCCGCCTGCAACGACTTGACGATTCCAACAAACCTTGAAGGCGGGGGAGAGGGGATGGGGGTGAGGGGGAATTCCGCCCGCGACGCGACGCCGATCAAACGTTTGAAAGACCGGTAGAGAGTGCCGTGTTGATTATTCTGGCGTTTCGGGTCATCGCATCCCCCTCACCCCCTTCCCCTCTCCCCCGCTTGCCAGTCGCTGATGAAAGTCGAGTCGTCGCTGGCGGGGGAGAGGGGCGAATGTTATGCATCTCTCCGGTTGTGGCATCGAGTCGGCGGCTTAGGCTGCGCCGGTTTGTTGCACGACCTGGCCGGAAGTGTTTTGCGAGCGGGCCAGCAATTCGTCTCGATGCCGGCAGAGAATTGAGAGGAGTTCGTCGTCGTCGATGTAGCCGAGTCCGCGACCGAGATGGACTTCGCCGAGAAAGCCAAGGTGGGCGAATAGCTGGCCCAGCCGGACATCGGGAGAGAGCGCCCATATTTCGGCAAGCACGGCTAGCGCTTCGGATTGAATCGCGGGTGTCATGGGAGCAGATCTCCGATTTTGGGGTCCGAGGCGAAGGCTTTCGGGAGCGTGCCGACTACTTCAACCCGAATGAGCGTGCCGGGCGCCAGCTTTGCGATCCGCGTCGCCCGCGTAACTCCATTGTACAGCACGAGTACGCCGTCTGACGCCTCGTACACCACGGCGGCGGCATTCCCGCGGCCGACGGGCCAAACAAAGCAATTTGCCTTTGGAGCTTGGCCGGATCGGCGCCTTGACGGCGCGACGATGGCACGCGCAATTCGCGCGGATCAACATCGCGAAAGTCCGGCATTTGGGCAATTCCACGGGAATCAATCGAGACAAGACTTCGGCGATCCTACCCGCGAATCGGAGCGTACGCAAGAACCCTAGGCTCGCAGTCAATGCCCCGACCGGCGCAAGTCCGCGTCCCAAAATCCTGAAGCGGCGACAAGTCACCGCACTCCGAAATCCGAAAGTGATGCCTTGGGATTTTGGAGTGCAGCCAAATTACAAGACAGAAAAATCGTGGACAGAAAAATGACGGTCATTTTTCTGTCTTCCCGTGAGCGTCTTGATTAGGATAATGAACTAGAGTATACTTATAAAGTCGATGGGACCGGGCACTTCTCGTGCGCGCATTTCCAGGGATTCGATCATGTTCAGGTCAATTCAAGTTGAGTCCATCGTGGCTTGCGGTCGGGCGCACTACGCCGACCAGACTTGCGAACAAACTCGCAATCAAATTCGCCACACAACCACCACCACCACTTTCCCAACTAAGTTTTTGAGGGCTCGCGGGGAGGCGAGCAATCGGTTGTGTAGCAACGAGATGCGTTCAAGATCGTTAATCGGCGCGCGGAGCGAAAAGTTGGATTTAGTTTGGTTCACGGTTGGGATGGACGGGCGGCCAACTTGCTCTTCCCCTTTTCCGCCCGCTTCGCTATCTCCCCGTGTCCGTTGGTCTCGGGAGCGAAAAGCGATGGGCAGACGGCTGATTCTGGTCGGCATCGGCTTGCTGAGCTTTGGTGCGCTGGCGGTGTTTGGCCAACCCACCATTCATCGCAACACCTTGGGCTCCGGCGAGTTGCAGTTCTTTCCGAAGCCCAACGCGCTGTTCAAGCAGGTCGATCATTCGCTGTCCCGCGAGTACGCTCACAAGGGCGAGTTTTCCGAGACCATCCGCGTGGCGATCGGGAACGCCGATCCGGGAGTGAGCAATTTTGTCGAGTATGTGTACCTGACGCCGCGAGCTCCCATCGGCGAGGACTTGCGGGCGAGCCTGTGGATTCGCTCGACGCGGCCCGGAGTGAAGTTGCACGCGCGGGTTGTGTTTCCGCGCATGAAACATCCGCAGCGGCCGGAGGAGCCGTTCACCACGCTGTTGGACGGCACGACGTATTCGCATGTCAACAACTGGTCGAAGCTGGAATTGGGCGATGTGGCGGCGTCGTTGAAGCGGCGCGTGCAAGCGTTGCGGTTGGAACTCGGCAACGACGTGGATCCGGCCGACGCGTTTGTCGATCAACTGCTTCTCAACTTGTTCACCGGCACGGGCGAGAATCAGATTTGGCTCAACGAAGTGGAGATCGGCCCGGTCGTCGAGGATCGCGCCCGCGTGTTGCCGGCCGCGGCGCCGAAGAAACCGGCTCGACTTCCGAAACGCCCCGCCACGGTGGAGATCAATCGCGATCAGCTTCTCGTGGACGGCAAACGCTTCTTCCCGCGCTTCATTCGCCTGACGGACACACCGGTGGAGGTCCATCGCCGGGCCGGCTTCAATGCGGTTTGTCTCGAACCGAACGCGCCGGCGTCGCTGATCGACGAAGTGACGCGGCAGGAACTTTACCTGGTGCCGACGGTGGAACTTCCCGATCTGGACCGGCGCAGCAGCGTGGTGGCGACGTCGCGGACGGACGCCGGGGAAATTCCCCGCGAGAGCCTGTCGCGCTTCATGCAAAGCGACCGCATTCTGTTTTGGTATCTGGGCACGGGCCGTGGATCGGCGCAAGTGGACCGAGTGGCGCGGGCGGCCGCGGAAGTGCGCGACGCCGATCCGCAGCGGCCCATCGGCGTAAACGCCGGCGACGGGCTGTGGCCGTATTCGCGGCAGGTCGATCTACTGGGCTCGCACCGGTTTCCGCTGCATACGAGCCTGGAACTCGCCAAATACCGCGACTGGCTCAACCAGCGCCGCATCCTCGCGCGGCCCGGCACGTTCACTTGGACCTGGATTCAAACGCACTTGCCGGAATGGCACACGTCGCTGGTTTACGACAAACAACCGACCGCCTCATTCGACGAACCGATCGGCCCGCAACCGGAGCAAATTCGTCTGCTCACCTACATCGCGCTTTCGGCCGGTTGCCGCGGGTTGGGCTTCTGGTCCGACCGCTTCCTGGCCGACACGCATCAGGGCCGCGATCGACTCTTGGAAGTCGCGCTGCTGAATCTCGAAATCCAGTTGCTCGAGCCGGTGCTGCTGTCGGTGCTGAAATCGCCGGTGTGGATCGAGACTTCGAATCCGCAAGTGAAAGCGGCGGTTTTGTACGGCGAAAAGGGCATCCTGGTGCTGCCGATGTGGCTGGGCAAGGGCTCGCAATTCGTGCCGGGGCAATCGGCTCAGAACAGCTTGAAGATGACGGTGCCGCTGGTGCCCATGAACTGGCAGCCCTGGGAAGTGACGCCGGCCGAGCCGCGCTCGCTCATCCCGAAGCGCGTGCAAGCGGGCACGGAAATCGTTCTGCCGGAATTCGATCTGACGACGGCGATTGTGTTCACCGGCGATTATTCCGGCGATGGGCTGCTGGTCAACTGGCAGGATCAATGCCGGCGGCTGGCGAAACCAGCGGCGGAATGGACGATGGACCTGGCCAGCGTCGAGCTGGAAAAAGTCGAGCGGATTCACAAGCAGTTGGACAAGTTGGCCCCGCCCATTCAGGGCGCGAACAACCTGCTGAAGGACGCCCGCGATCGGCTTACCTTGGCGTCCGCGTTTCACAAGAGCGGCAAGTTCCGCGAGGCGTATCACGAGGCGAATCGGGCGATGCGGCCGATTCGCCTCCTGATGCGACTCGATTGGGATCAGGCCGTCACGGCCGTGGGCATCCCAGTAGCGAGCCAATACGCGGTCAGCTATTACACGTTGCCGCGGCACTGGGAGTTCGTGCAATCGCTCAAGCGCACGTCGCTGGGCCAAAATCTCCTGCCGAGCGGCACGTTCGAGGGGCAACCGGATCAAGGGTGGGGACTGACGCAGACCACGCTGGATGAAGTGACGATGCAGGCGAAATTCACGACCAGCCGCCCGCGCGAGGGAGCGCAATGCCTGGAATTGAACATCGCCGCGAAGAACCCAGTCGCGCCGGCCGCTTTGGAGCGCACCGTCCTGGCCGTGACCAGTCCGCCGGTACAACTCGCGCCGGGCACCGCGGTGCGCATTTCCGGATGGATTCGCATCCCGCAGACGATCACGGCGTCGGTGGATGGTGCGATGCTTTATGATAGCGCCGGCGGCGAAGCGCTGGCCGTCCGCGTCACCGACGCGGCCGATTGGAAGCAGTTCAACCTCTTTCGCAAGGTCCCCGCTTCAGGACAAATCTCCGTCACGCTCGCCCTCACGGGCCTGGGCTCAGCGCTCTTCGACGACGTGCGCATCGAGCCAATGAACCCACGCGACTCCGGCTCAAGACCACAATGAACAACCGGCCTTGCCCGGACGATGTGGTCTGGCGTATACTAAGCGCACAGTGATGCACGATAATTTGCCTTGGGATTAATGATTCCGAAGCGTTCTATTGACTTGGCGCAAATAATGGGGTGTCGGCGCCGAATATGAGAAAAGAACCACCGGCATCGATTTTGCGTATGAGGTAAATAGGAGTTCGATTCCGCTACAACCATGGAGGGGCGTATCATGCTCGTTCTATCCCGCAAACTTGGTGAAGAAATCGTCATCGATGGCAACATCCGCGTCAAAGTCGTCGGCATCCAGGGCAATCGCGTCAAGCTCGGAGTCGTTGCGCCGGATAGCGTTACGATTCATCGCCACGAGATTCACGCGACGCGAATGGAATTTGCCGAGGCGATCGAAGCAGCGGCTGATCGGGCCGAAATCGTGTCGGCGAAGTGACTTCCGCCGCTGCCAGGTTGGCAGTTTGAGACTGTCAAAACGCTACATTACCCGCCGGGATCGAATCGGATCCCTCTTGCTCATTCGAGTTCATCCCACTGCTTCCCGGGATCGTCCCGCAACACCAAGCGTGTCGCCCCCGCCACGCCCATAGGCAATAGCAGCAGGGCGATCCCCGGCACGATGCACACCGTCGCCCAAAGCGCGCCAAAGACAGTGAATGCGCCAAAATGGCGCAGCACCCAGCGAATGCGTGCGATCACGCCCAGCCCGCGCAGACCAAGCGGATAGTCGAGAAAATCCCACGCCAGCATCCACGACCAAACCAGGAACTTGAGCGGAACGGTCACGACGGCGGCGGGTGAAAAGTACAGCGTGATCAGAAACAATACGGTCAGCGCGCTTCCGCCCACCGAAAGGGAAAATAACACGGTGCGCAATTTAACCAGAGTGAAGCGAAATACGACATATTTGGGCGGCGAATGTCGGTGAGTTTGTATCCCTGCGCATGGGCGACTTTTTCGAGGGCGTAGCCCGAGAGCGGTTGCGCCAGCGTGAGCGCCGCGAGCACGGCGCTGACGAAAACAGTAGCAATGACGAGCAGCCACGACGCCCAGTAGCCAATCGCGCCCCAAGTGCCGCGATTCGAGCCGAAAACCCAATCCAGCAATTCCGCTCCCGCCCAAATGCCAAGGATGGTAACGACACCCGTCACGCCGAGCATCATCAGGGCCGGTACGGCGGCCCAAGGCCAAACCGAGGGGGTGACGATGACAAAGCCGATGCCGCCAAGAAATGCCTTGATGGCGGCCATCATGCCGACGGAATCGAAATCGTCGTCCATGCGTGGTTGCATATGATATTCGGCAGAGTCAGGCCGTTGGCGTTGTGGCGTCATGGCGCGCGGCTCCCAACATCCCGGAGTATTCATTATGCGATTCGTTCGAGTGATCGCCGTATTGGCGTTCGTTGCTGCCCCGGCATTGGCCGACGACAAGGAAAAAGGAGACAAGAAAGTGGCTCCAGCCCTCAATTTCAAGATGAAGGACATTGACGGCAAGGACGTGGAGCTGTCCAAGCTGCAAGGCAAAGTGGTGATGTTCGTCAACGTGGCCAGCAAGTGCGGTCTGACCCCGCAATACGAAGCGCTTCAGCAACTTCACGACAAATACGCCAAGGACGGATTGGTGATCGTGGGCGTGCCGGCCAACGAGTTTGGCAAGCAGGAACCCGGCACGGACGCGGAAATCAAGGCGTTCTGCGCGGACAACTACAGCGTAAAATTCACCATGCTGTCGAAAGTCGTGGTCAAAGGCAAAGACATTTGCCCGCTGTACGACTTCCTCACCAGCAAGGAAACGAACCCCAAGTTCGCCGGTCCGATCAAATGGAACTTTGAGAAGTTCATCGTGGGCCGAAACGGGGAAGTTATCGCCCGCTTCGAGCCGCCGGTGAAACCACAAGATACCAAAGTCGTCGAAACGATTGAGGCCGAGTTGAAGAAGTAACTTCAGCACAGTGCATCGGCGCGGGGACGAGCAGGCCGCACAATCGGTCTCTCGTCTCCGCGTTCGTTCTTACTCTCTCAATCCCCGCTTTCGCCAACCTTTACAGCGGGCCAAACGCGCATTAAAGTTCAATGTGAGCGGTGATGGTTCGCGCACAAGCTGCGCCCGCTGCTTCGATTTCATTGTCCCGGCGAAACGACATGGCTCTGTCTACGACCTTCGAACTCGCCGACTCGCTCCGCGAAACCGGGCTTCTCAGCCAGGGACAAATCGGCAAACTCACTTCCGAGTTGTTGCCCAACCTGTCCGAGGATCCGCAAGAGTTGGCTTACGCGCTCGTACAACGCGGTTGGCTCACGTCGTACCAGGCCGAACAATCGCTGCAAGGCATGACGCGGCAATTGGTATTGGGTGGGTATCGATTGCTGGAACCGCTCGGGGCGGGCGGCATGGGTCAGGTGTTCAAGGCGTGGCAAAAGCGGCTCAACCGCATCGTTGCTCTGAAGTTGATTCGGCCCGAATTGATGGAGCAAAACCCGGCGGCGGTTCGACGCTTTAAGCGCGAAGCGCTCGCCGTCGCGCAGCTTAATCATCCCAACATCGTTTCGATCTACGATTTCGACGAAGCCGACGGCACGCATTTCATTGTTCTGGAATATGTGGACGGCCCGGA
Source organism: Gemmataceae bacterium (assembly GCA_041495645.1). Taxonomy (GTDB): domain Bacteria; phylum Planctomycetota; class Planctomycetia; order Gemmatales; family Gemmataceae; genus JBGQCZ01. The sequence continues at coordinate 6,819 of JBGQCZ010000116.1, forward strand.
CCTCGAGCGCCTGGTGCAAGAGAACGGCCCGCTGCCGGTCTCTTTGGCGTGCGACTTCGTCCGGCAGGCGGCGCTCGGGCTGCAGCACGCTCACGAAGCCGGGTTGGTTCATCGCGATATCAAGCCCGGCAACTTGCTGATTGCCCGGTCCGCGACCGCGCCGCGATCCGGAGCAACGGACGCCGGCGCCGGTTGGGCCCAAGGTTTGGTCAAGATCCTCGATATGGGTCTGGCCCGCATGGAATCGTTGTTCGAAGCCAAGTCGTCGCTGACCCGCGAGGGCGCGATGATGGGCACACCCGATTATTGTTCCCCCGAACAAGCCCGCGATGCCGGTTCCGCCGACATTCGCGCCGATCTTTATAGTCTGGGCTGCACCTTGTATTTTCTGCTCAGCGGCCGGCCGCCATTTCCCGACGGCTCGATGGTCGAGAAACTCCTGAAGCACCAAAACGACGAGCCGCTGCCCATCGAGCACCTGCGCCCCGATACGCCGCCGGCAGTCTGCGCAGTTGTTCGTCAGATGATGGCGAAAGACCCTGCCCAGCGGCCTCAATTGCCGATCGAATTGGCGGAGAAACTTGCCGAGGTTGTCGGCGCGTCGAATGCCGAGGCCGAATCTGCGTCGTATTCCCGATTGCCACCGACACAAATGGGCGCGATCATTCCATTGATTCCCGCTGAAACACCGCTTCCGGCAGCACAAGATACGCACGACGCCGTGTCCGTTTTGCCGCCCCTGCCACCCCGCCCACTTTCGCCATCGCGAACGGGCACGACGACGCGTCCAAATGCCGATTCCGCCGTACCACCGCCGGTTCAAGTGGTCACCGCCGGGTCGCTCAAACCGCGCGCCAGCGACGAGGAAATGCTGCCGTCGGAAGACATGATTCCGCCGGCACAAAAGTCGAGCGTGCTGCGCGGCCACAACGGCCCGGTCATGGGCCTGGCCTTCTCGTCGGACTGCAAGCTGTTGGCCACGGGCGGGGTGGACGCTACCTTGCACGTTTGGAGTCTCGGCAAAGAGCCTCGCGAAGTGGCGGTTTTGCAAGAACCGCGCTTGGGTGATGTGCATGTGGTGGCCTTTGCACCCAACGGCCAGTACGTGATCTCGGGCTCGGCCTCGATCAATGCCCGCATGTGGCGCTGGAATTTTCGCGAGAGCGTCGACCGCGATCGCACGCCGCTTGAAGGCCCCTCGTTTTCCGACGCGCTGACGTTTTCTCCCGACGGACAGAATCTGGCCTCGGCCGTCGGCTCGTCGATCTGGTTGTGGAATTGCGCCGACGTTCCGCCCCGCAAACGAACGGTCATGAAAAACCAGACCGGCGACGTCAAATCGCTGGTTTTTACGCCGGACAACAAGCACCTCATCAGCGGCGACTCCGGTGGAATGATCCAGTATTGGAAACTCGGCTGGTTGGGCACGCGGCCCGGAAACACACTTGCCGCCCACCGCGCAGGTATTTCTTGCCTGGCATTTTCCCGCGACGGTCTGCTGCTCGCTTCCGCCGGCGCCGATCGCACCGTCCGCATTTGGGACGGCAACGGCGCCGGCCCCAAGGAGCAGTCGGTCCTCCGCGGTCTCAAGGGCACCGTCCGCCAAATGCTCTTCCTGCCCGACGAGCAACTCCTGCTCACCGTCTGCGACGGCGGACAAATCGTCTTGTGGCAATGGGCCGCCGGACAGCGGGAATTCGAATGGAAGCTCGAACAGCCGATGATCTGCGCCCTGGCCCTGGCCAGCGACGGCAGCCTGCTCGCCGCCGGCAGCACCGACGGCACCGCCACACTCTACGACCTCGTTCCCGATTGACCTTTCTGATTCGGCATTGGCCCCAGTCTTTCCCATCAAAATCCAACTTTCTGCGTTTGACCCGAAAATCGAGTTGGGACGTAACATTTTATCCAGAAATATTTTAGGCACGATCTGACGGACCATCGAAAAGTTTGCGCGGTTGGTGGTGGGCGTCGTCGTGGTGGTCCTCGAGGTTGCATGACTGGCTGTGCTGGCAACAGAATTGCACACGCCAGGTCTAAAGGGCGCCCCAACAATGCTATGGCTGCTCTGACCCATATCGAACGCCTTACGGTGATCTTCACAGGGATTGCCGACTGCAAAATAATCGCAGCCCTTGCCTACCCCGGTATTATAGTATACGTATGTTCATATACAAGGGCATTTCCACGCGGCTCTGGAATGGCTTTGATACAAACGAGTTTGAGGTGCGAAATGGACAAAAGCGCTTTCTTAACCAAGGTTGACGCGACAATCCATGACGAGGACCAGAAACGCCAGACGCAACAAAGGGTTGGCGAGTCACGTCTGGATTTGACAAAGAGAATCGTCTCTCTGATTGAACCGATCCTGATAGGTTACAGGGCGGAACTCGACAGGCGTGGAATCCAGGTCTATTTTCGTGCCAACGAGTGGTCGCTCGGTTTCGAATTGCATTACGCCGAGGGCGGTTATTATGGCTTCCAACTCGACGAAAAAGGGTTCAGCCTGAGGTTTACAGAAGATGGGAAGGGCTATTCGGGAGCCGTCTGCGGCCCTCCATTGACAGAGAACTTTGACGTGGGCGCATTTGAACAATTTGTGCAGGCCACAATTGAAGAGTTCCTCACACAAGCGCCAAAATATGGGGGACGGCACCGATCCTGAGGCACCAACCGAGTACAATTTGGAGTGCAACGTGCGCGAAATCCTTGCCGTAAGTTTGACAGAAAAGGAACAAGAACTGGAACGTGCCATTTGTTGGGACCTCGCGGAGCTCGGAGAGGCGGCGGATCGACAGACGCACCTCGAAAGAACGGCGGAGCTTGCGGAATTGCTAATCGCCCGAAACGCCATTCCGAAGGTGCGCCTTGCCTATTTTGATGATCCGCAAATGAACATCGGCGGGTACGGCAAATCGCGCCGCAAGAAATTCGAGCGCAATGGAACCGCTGGTCGAGACATTTGGTGCCACCCCCATTTTGTGCCTTACCTGCGGTATTTCATTCACGGCCCCGACTTGCCCAGCCAGACGATTGGACGGTTTTGCAGTATCATCGAGGAACACAACGGAACTTTCTGGATGCTTCTGGAACAAGTGCTGGCCTTCGTCAGGGAGGAGATTCGAGCCAAGTGTCTGGAGCCGGGCCACGCAGCCGAGGAATTTTTCAAGCTCGCCCAGGAGATCGGCCAGCCCAAACTCGCACTCCCCATCAGATCCGCTGCAAAGGGCCTCCGAGTCGGAATCGTGTGAACTGCTAGAACCAGCGGCGTCGGTTACGAGTTCTTGCCACAAAGTTACGCCATTGTGAATGATTCAATGACGAACGTCACAGTAACAAACGCCACAACGACGGATGAAGCAGCCGTGACGTTTAGAGAAGAATAATGAGTGGTTCACGAACGATAACATATGTCATTAGCTGCGAGTCGCCGGAGAGACTGAGCGACGTTGCACAATTGGCAAAAAGGAAAATCGTTCTCGATAACGCATTTGTTGACACGGTAAGATCATTCCCCAATGGAGTTGAGGAACGGAAAACGCGAGAACACAGGCTAAGGGATTACTTCGATGAAATTCAAGTAGACCACTTGGAAGGTTCAAAGTCATTCAGACTGGTTTTCCGCCCACGAGACGATGCTGGCCGATTTTGGAAAGACCTAGTGCTCCACCCGTCTTGAATTGACAGGCGCCCTGCGTGGCCGGGGCTGAGAGGCTGTGAAATAAACCTCAGTCTCGCTTGGCGGTCGTGAGGAATGGCGCTAGGACTAAGGTATGAACACTCCTGACGACGC
>JBGQCZ010000117.1:0-10609 GCA_041495645.1 Gemmataceae bacterium
GGCGACGGCGATATTCAAGCAGTGTTGATTCCGTCGAGCGATCAAAGGCGTGCGATTGAGGAGGTAATGCCCCTTGTCCCACAAGAACTCGGTAGCGGCCCGATGAAGTCGTTGACGCGCGGAGTGATCTGGGCAGCGGCAAGCGCGACTCTGACTCCGAAATTCTCGGTACGGCTGCGCATACAGTCCGAAAGCCCAGCGGCCGCCAAAGTTTTTTCCCAAAGCGTGCCCGATCTGTTGAATGCGCTCGGCAAGGAATTGACCCGAAACCCTGCCGATCCGTTCGACGGCAAATTCAAGCTGGCAATCGCCGGCAATCAACTTCACGCCAATATCAGCGAACAGGACGTGGTCCAGACGTTCTCGGATTTCTTCAAGAGCGCTCGCGAATGGTCCGACCGCGGGTGGCGCACGAAAAACCTCGGCAAGATCGCTCTGGCGATCTGGAATCACTTCGAGGCGTACAACTACTACCCGGGCTGGGCGTTCTACGGCCCGGCAATGCCCGCGAAATCGAACCTGCCTTTCGCTCAAGCGCAAACGCCATACACGAAACCGAACAAAGACGCCAAGCCGTTGCTCAGTTGGCGCGTGATGATCCTGCCGTATTTGGGTTACGACAACCTGTTCCGCCAATTCAAATTCGATGAGCCGTGGGACAGCGAGCACAACAGGAAGCTCATTGCGCAGATGCCCGCCGAGTTCCGCACGGGCAATCCGAAAATTGATGAAGCGGGAAAAACCCGAATTCTGGTCCCGGTGGGAGAGCGAACGATCTTTCCCCCGAATGGAGAATGCTGCACGCCAGCCCAAGTTAGCGATGGCCTTTTCATGACGATCATGATTGTGGAAGCGGCAGTCGAATCCGTCGCTGTCTGGACCAAGCCAGGCGATTGGGAATTTGATCCCAAGGCGGTCGATCCGATAAAGGGCCTGTTGAACCCGAACGCCAACGGTTTCCTGGCGTCGTTTGCTCGGGGCCAAGTGTCCGTGATTTCGAAAGACTTGGGCCCAACGATGTTGCGATTGCTGTTTACGCGCGATTCCGGCATGCCGAAGCATGTCCCCGACGGCACGCCCGGTACGATCCCGAGATAGCCGGTAGTCGCATTTGTGCTCGTTTCATTCGGGCAGCGATATCGGCATTTGGACTTCTTTGACATCTACTCCGCTCGACCCGGCACACATCATCGCTTCGGCCAACGCCAGAATTCGCCGAGTCCCGTCAACGAAGCTGACTCCGCGTTCGTGAATGTTCGAGATCAGGTTGCGTTGGGCATCAGTATGACCCGGTCGCGGCCGATACGCCATGTACGCCGATAGGCTCTCGGACGTTGCCAGCCCGGGTCGTTCGCCAATAAGCAGGACCGCGACTTTCGGATCGAGCAATACGCCAATGTCATTCAACACGCCGACGCGGCAATGGCGAATCGCAAACGGCTCGCCGATGGACCATCCGCGTTCCTTTGCGCCGGAAACAAGAAGCGGAAGCAGGACGGGAACCTGCACTTGCACCGCGGTCGCCGACAATCCGTCGCCGATGATGATTTGTAGGTCGATGGTTTTGGGAAACGACGCGAGTCGGGACCGGGCGTCGTCGCCAAGCCGCCGGCCCAGGTCCGGACGCAGCAGGAATTCATCTTTCGATTCGGCCTGCGTTCGCACTTCGATCAATTGCATCCGTTCGAGAAATGCATCGCTTAATTGTGCATGAACGGCGTCGCGAGCGGCGGCATGGTCGGCGCGAAGTTCGAGCTGCGTGCCGGTTCGGTACGATTCCCCGCTGCGCCCGACCAGCAAACGAGCCGGCGTGCGCTCGCGGATCAAATCGATCGCGGTGCGATGATCGAGTTCGCGCTCGGTCATATCAAGTTTCCTATGCCGCGCAACATTCGGTCGCGATTCGAGCCCTCAGACAACGCCAGAATACCTTCGCGATAGATCCCCTGTCTTTCCAGCCATTCCGTGAATTCCGGCGCCGGGTGCAGGCCCAACAACCGGCGCACCCCAGCCGCGTCGTGGTAGCCCGTCGATTGATAGTTCAGCATCACATCATCTGCGCACGGCACGCCCATGAAATAATTGCACCCGGCCACCGCCAGCAACACGAGCAGATTGTCCGCCGAGTTCTGGTCGGCATCGACGTGATTGGTGTAACACACGTCGCAACCCATCGGCAGGCCTAGCAGCTTGCCCATGAAATGATCTTCCAAGCCGGCGCGGATGATCTGGCGTTCGTTCGCGAGGTACTCCGGCCCGATGAAGCCGACCACGCTGTTGACCAGAAACGGGTCGAACAACCGCGCCACGCCATACGCTCGCGCTTCAAGGGTGACTTGATCAATTCCGTGATGCGCCTCGGCTGACAGAGCGCTGCCCTGCCCCGTCTCGAAATACATCGCCTGGTCGCCAACCCAGTTTACGTTTCGCGTTCGATGATGCTCGTGGACGCGCTGTAAACCTTCCTTGAGCGTGGCCAGCGTGATGCCGAACGACGCATTCGCCGCCTGTGTGCCCGCAACCGATTGGAACAACAAGTCCACCGGCGCACCGCGCTCCACCGCTTGCAACTGCGTGCTGATGTGGGCGAGGCAGCAGGCTTGGGTGGGAATCCGCAGCGTTTCGATCAGTCGTTGCAGGGCTTGCAGAATCGCCGATACGGTTTCAACCGATTCCGTCGCCGGGTTGACACCGATCACGGCGTCTCCGCAACCGAGCAGCAATCCATCCGCCGCAGAGAGCAGAATCCCGCCCAGGTCATCGCTCGGATGGTTGGGTTGAACGCGAACGCCGAGCACGCCGCGTTGTCCCATCGTGTTGCGGCAGTGAGTGACGTTGCGAATCCTGCTAGCGGCCAGGATCAAGTCCTTGTTCGACATCAGCTTCGTGACGGCGGCGGCGATCTCCGGTGTTATCGCGCGTTGCAGTCGCAGTAGCGCCGCTTCGTCGGTCGAGGTTTCGAGCAACCACTCACGAAACTCGCCAACGGTGAGACTTCGCAGTTCGGTAAAGGCGACGGAATCGTGCGCTTCGAGGATCGCCCGGGTGACTTCATCGTCCACCAGCGGATTCGCAACGATGTCGGTCAGCGTCACGTTTGCCAACGCGAGCTTGGCGGCCACCCGCTCTCGTTCGGTGCGTGCGGCGATGCCGGCGAGTTCGTCGCCGGATTTCTCCTCGTTCGCCTTGGCCAACAGGTCCTTCAAATCGGCGAACTCGAATCGTTCGCCGCGAAGCGTGGCGCAATAGGGCATGGTCGAATCGATCCTCGGGGCTGCGATGCCGTATTGTGCCACGTTCTTCGTTCTGACGAAAGTGTTTCCGTGCCGGAATCGTGTATGATTCAATAGCATCATTCACGCGTGACGGACGCGCCCATGAACCCGGAAGCCTTTCTGCGCACGATCCGCGAACACCCGGACGACGACGGGCCGCGCCTGGTCTACGCCGATTGGCTGGAGGAACGCGGCGAATGCGATCGGGCCGAATTCATTCGCGTGCAATGTGAACTGGAGCAATCGCCGGACGACGATCGCTACGCGGCGCTGGCGGGTCGCGAGACGGAGTTGCTGGAGCGGCACCGGGAGGAGTGGTTCGGCGGCTGGCAACCTGGGCCGGGCGTGCGGATTCGTCGCGGTTTTCTCGACGCGGAGATTTCTGCCTCGTCGGCCCCGCAAATCAGCGAAGATCGATTTCGAGCGCCCGGACTACTCGAACTAGGGATCACGGTTTCAAATCTTGACCTGTCCGAATTCGAGTCGTTTCTTGCCTGGCCTGGCCGGGAATTCATCACCCGAATGGAATCCGACGACTGGCGCTGGGATGATGAACAATGGACCAGTTTGCGACGTTGCTTCGATGCAGTTTCGCCCCGGTTGCACACGCTGACGCTCCCGGCGCTACCGTCGCTTCAAGCGGATATCTCGCTCCTGGAGCGTCTGCCGGCGCTAACGCGATTGCGACTGCGCAACAGGCAGATGCCGCCGGCGGGGAGCAGTTGGCGTGCGATCCTGAACTCGCCAGTTATCGAACATCTCGACGCCTTCGAACTGTACGGCATTCCGCTTTCGGAAAGCGATGCGCGCGAATTCGGCCACGACTTTGGCCGGGCCAATCGCCCGGTGGAGCTGGTTCTGAACAACTGCCGGCTTGGATCGAACGAACTGGCGGAGTTCATTCACTCGTGCGATCTGCGGCGGCTGCGCCGACTGGACCTGACTGGCAACCCGCTGCGCGATTCCGGCGTACGTGCGCTCGCCGAAGCGGATCTGGACGCCTTGACCGACCTTAACCTCGGCGATTGTCAATGCGGCAGTCCCGGCATCCGCGCGTTGCTGGAATGCGGTTTGCTCGGCCGGCTCTCGGGTTTGCATCTCAACAACAACTTCCTGGGCGATGCCACGGCTCGATTGTTGGTTGAGGCGGAAGCGTTGGATTCGCTGAACCGGTTGAGCCTCGGCAGCAACTTGACCGACAACGGCTTGACCTTCCTCGCCAACAGTCCAGCGTCCGGTAGCTGGCGCGAACTCACGGTCCATGGTTCCTCGTTCACGCCGGGCGGCTTGTTGGCCTTGCTGCGTTCCAAGGAAATGAACAATTTGGCGCGCTTGCACGTGTTCGGCATGCAACTTCATTTGGGTCACTTGCCCAATTTCAACCGCCAACCGTTCGCTAGCCGGCTGCGGGAGTTGCGGCTGGTGCCTGGTTCGACCGACTCAATGGGCCCAGTGTCGAGGCAGTCGGTCGTCAACATTCTCAGCTCGCCCTGGCTGCCGCGACTGGGTCGGCTATGGGTGCCGTCGGTCTCACCCATTAGCTCGGTTGCCGAATTACAGCAGCGCTTTGGGCCGCGTTTCATTTGTGATGATAGGCCGGTGTGCTAAAGCGCGAGTTCGAGGCGGGCCTCGCCAAGCCGCGATGCCCGAATCAACACACTTTTTGCTCGGCAAACGCCGCTTGGCGATGTATGATGATGGGCGGTTCGGAGACGTGCCCACAGCGCGCAGGGTCTTATGTCGCAACGCATTTTCTACGAGGTCGATGGCCGCGTTCACGGGCCGATCAATCTGACGCAATTACAACTCATGGCCGCGTCCGGCATGCTCTTGCCGCATCACCGCGTCAAGCGCGAAGGCACCGAACAATGGTTCGCGGCACAGAATGTCCGCGGCCTGTTCTCGGACCCGACACCCGCACCGCCGCCGGTCGTCCCCGTCGGCGCGCTGGTTCCACAGCCCGCCCAGCGAATCGCGGCGTCCGTGGCTTCGACAGCATCCGCGGATGAAGAGATTCCGTACGCCGGTTTTGGTGCGGTCGAATCGGACAGCGCGACGGCCGAAAATGCATTCGACTTCTTTTCGGATCAACCAGTGGCCGCGCCGTCGGCCCCGCCGCCCAAGCCGGCCAAACTCGTCAAGTCCCCGGCCAAGACGCCGATGCCGGCGCCCATCTCCAAGGTTCAGGAGCCGCAGCCATTTGAGTTGGTCGAGACGGACGCCCCAGGTACGGTCGCCGACTCGAATATCCAAGCCATTGAAAATCCGTTTGAATTCAGTGAACCGGCACCGCCCGCGACCAACGCTGCGCGAGATGCCGAGCCGCCGATGGACCTGCCTGAAGCCGAGGCCATCGAGGACGAATCGCCGCCGGTTGCGCCCGCTTCCATGGCCTCCGGGCCGATGGCGGCGCCGGGAAAACTCTCCGAATCCAAATCCGAGTCGAAGCCGGCGCCAAAGGTCGGCGCCGCGCCGATAATGCCCGCCGCCGGGGCTGCTGAAGTGACCGGCCGCGCCGTTGAATTTCTGCCGGACGATTCGCTTCATCTGTTGGACGGCAAGACCATTTTTCGCCTGCACCGCTCCTGGTTGCTTGCTACCTCGAAATTCGCGGACGGCTCAACCCGCTCGACCTATTTGCGCTTGCAGCGGATTGACGCCGGGATTCTCGAACAGCGCCCCAGTACCAGCAGGGGGAAAGTCGGTCCGCATTCGCTGTTGACCTTCGTGGCGGGTGAAACGCGTGTCGGCCTGGTTTTTCAGGGTAGCGACAAGCTTTACCGCACGTTTCTCGAACGGGCGCTGCTGTTGGGCAACGTCAGCGGCATGCCGCCCAAGCCGGCGGTGAAAGCATGAGCCGAAGCTTGGCAATTCAAGCCGCGATGGCGTTTTTGTTCTTGCCCGCGTTCGCTATTGCGGCGGGCCCGTCGTTTACCGTGAACCTTGCGTCGTCGACGTCCCAGAGCGGCGAACTCGTTCGCATGGAAAAAGATTGGAGCGTGGTGTTGGCAGGCCAATCCGCTTTGCCGGGAGCGGACTTGATTCTTCTGCGGCGTGAAGGAACGGCCCTGCCGTCATTCCCGGCTGGCCCTCAGATTGTCTTCGTCAACGGCGACCGGCTGGCCGGCCAGGTGGTGAGCATCGAGCGCGGCGAGGTGCGTTTCAAAGCAGCCGTCGGTTCGGAAAGCAGCCCGGACGCGCTGCACGAAATTACCATTCCGTTGTCGGCCTTGTCGGTAATTTGGTTCCGCACGCTGCCGCCCGATTCGGGTGAACTGCTGATGCGTCGTTGGGCCAGCGAGCGTCGCCGTCGTGATGTGGTGCTCTTGAATAACGGCGACATGCGTACCGGTGTCGTCGCCGGAATGAGATCGCCCACCAGCCCCTTCTTGCTGCAGGAGGACGGCAAAGAGACTCGTATCGATTCCGGCCATTTGGTTGCGCTTGCCGTGAACACCGACCTAGCTCGCACGTTGCGACCGCGAGGCGTTTACGGCCGATTGGTGTTGGCCAATGGCGGGCGGATCGCACTCCTCTCCGCCACGGCCGATCCACTAGTCCTGACTGGAAAGACTTTGTTTGGCGCCGAAGTGAAGATTCCGGTCGATCGAATCGTCTCATTGGATATCCGGCAAGGCAAGGCGACGTATCTTTCCGACCTGAAGCCGAAGCGTTACGAGCATACGCCGTTCCTGGGCGTGCGCTGGCCGCATGAGATGGATCGCAGCGTGGCCGGCAATGAGATGCGGCTTGCGCGTCATACCTACGACAAAGGCGTGGGGCTGCATTCGGAGAGCCGGTTGACGTTCGACCTGGGCGGAAGCTATCGCCGTTTCGAGTCCACGGTGGGGCTCGACGATCGCACGGGTCAGGGAGGAAGCGTCCGCATTCGCGTGCTGGTGGACGGGCAGGCGAAGGAGGTGGGCGACAAGGAATTGACGAGCGCCACCGGTCCACGGGTCGTCAGCGTGGATGTGACTGGGGCGAAGGAACTGATGTTAATCGTTGAATTCGGTAGTGGCGGCGATGTGTGTGACCACGTAGACTGGGCCGAAGCGAAGGTGATAAAGTAGGTGTTCCAAGTTCCATGTTTCAAGTTCCAAGTTTGAACCTGGAACTTGGAACCTGGAACTTGGAACTTGGAACTTGGAACTCTTCTTCAACGAGGTGCCTCATGACCAAGGAACTGGAATGCCGGGATTGCGGCGACGGATTCGATCGCCGCGCGTTTCTGCGCACCGTTGGGGGCACGGCGGTTGCCGTGGCCGTTGCACCGTTGCTGGGTGGCACGGCCAAGGCGTCCCCCACTCCCAAGAGCGCGGCCGAGACGGCCGTGAAGGGGCTGTATGACACGCTAACCGAAGAACAACGCAAGGCCATCTGCTTCGACTGGGACCATGTCAGCAAAGGCCGCGGCCTGTTGCGCACCTTCGTCTCCAACAATTGGCAGATCACGCCGCAGGCGGTCGTCAACAGACAGGGGCCGCAGTTCTACACGAAGAAACAGCAGGATATTGTCCACGATGTCTTCAAAGGGTTGATCAACCCGGATTGGTATGAGCGGTTCATGAAGCAGCTCAAGGACGACAACGGCGGCGACCCGTGGGGCACGCACCAGTCGATTGCCATCTTCGGCAAGCCGGGAGACGCCAAGTTCGAGTTTGTCATCACGGGCCGGCACCAGACATTGCGGGCCGACGGCAACAGCGAATCGCACGTGGCGTTCGGCGGACCGATCTTTTACGGCCACGCCGCCCAGGGTTTCAACGAGAAGCCCGACCATCCGGGCAACGTCTGGTGGTATCAGGCACAGGAAGCGAACAAGGTCTACAAGATGCTCGACGACAAGCAGCGGCAGAAAGCCCTGCTGAACGAGTCGCCGCACGAATCCGAAGTCGGTTTCCAGGGCGGGAACGGCAAATTCCCGGGCTTGGCCGTCACCGAGATGGCCGGCGACCAGAAGAAACAGATTCAGAAAGTGTTAGCGGCGCTGATCGAACCGTTCCGCAAGGAAGACACCGAAGAAGTGCTGCAATGCCTCAACAAACAGGGCGGGCTCGATAAGTGCAGTCTGTCCTTCTACTCCGACAAGGACATCGGCAAGGACGGAGTGTGGGACAATTGGCGTTTAGAAGGACCGTCATTTGTGTGGTACTTCCGCGGCGAACCGCACGTCCACGTGTGGGTCAACGTCGCCGACGACGCGAGCGTGAAACTCAACGCGAAGGGATAAGAAGCGCTAACTTCGCAATACGCGAACAACTCGAAAGGAAGACAGAGAATCCGTTTCTTTGTCTTCCTTTCGCTTTTTGTTTTTCAGGCCGCTTTCGCCGCGGGCGCCGGTTTGCGCGCCTTCCAGATGATGCCGTCGTAGGAGTAGTGCAGGAAACTGACGATGAGGTTGATGATCAGCCACAGTCCGGCGAACCAGGTATCCATGAGCAGGGCCGTAAACGCGAACGCGGCCAGGAAAACCGCCAGTGCGGCGACCCAACGCGGCGACAGGTAGCCGAGCACGCCGCGCGGATTGCGCTTCCGCGTGGCCGCCCAACTCACCACCGCAAAATACTCCGACGAATGGAAAACGGAAACGGCCGCCGCCAGCGACATCACCAGGCCCGCCGTAGTTTCCGAGCCCGTCACATGATACGCGTGTACGCTCGCCAACAGCAGACCGTAAACCGTGCAGACACTCAGAAGGTAAGTCAACCGGCCGGAACTGATCGGCCGCACTCGAAGCAGTTCATAGCCGACGAGCCCGATGGGAATGGCGAGCACAGGCAGATCGAGTTCGGCCAAATGCAGGCTGATCCATTGCAGCCATTCGAGATACGAGCCGAACCGTTCTTCTTGCGGCAGCGTGATGCTTGCGAGGCGCAGAAATACGAACAGTAGAAAGCTGCGGACCAGCAGTTTTTCGAACCGGCCCGATCCCGCCCGATTCCCGGCTGCGTTGCGTCGATAGATGCGAAGGATGCCGGCATGCTGCGAGGCGAAGTGCCAGGCGTTCCAGAGGAAATCGACCGCGAGCAAAACGTAAACGCCCGTGAGGCCCCAGATCAAGTAAGTGCCGAAGCAGAGCGCCACTGCCACGGCGGCGAGAGCCAGAAAGGCGCGCGAATGCTGTTGGAATCGGTCCGGGTCGAAAAATACCAGAACGAAGGTGATCCAGCGGTGCGGGGTCGCCAAGAGATAGATCATCCAAAAGTTGATTGGCTTAGTGGCAAAGCCAATCCCGGCGAACCCGGCGAGCAGGAGCAACGGCCAGCCGACGTTGGCGATGAACAACAGATCGAGCCAGGGATTGAAAAACCAGGACTTGACCGGCGACGCCGATAAATTCGGCGCGGGCGCGGCGGGAACAGTCTGATTGCCCCGCGGAGCAATGGCAACGGCGCTCACGTCGCGCTCCTTGTTCGAAGGGGCTGCCAAATGGTGTGAAAAAGCGGTCGTTCAACCATAGGTCGAGAAGCGACTCGCGCCAATTGTCAGTCCGCGTTCGATGAACGACGGTGACACGTCTCGGCATAAAAGTCGAATTTGAGCGGATCGTCAAGGCAGATGATGCTCAGCAGATGAATCCAGCTCAATTGTCTCATCAGTGCTGAGACAATTTCGACTTTGGGAGACACTGCGTCTAGTTACGAGCAAGTAAATTATGAAAAGAGGGAGTCGGAAACTCCGACTCCCTCGCAAGATTTTAGCAAAAGGCCAATTACCGCTTGGAGAACTGGAAGCTACGGCGGGCGCCTTTGCGACCGTACTTTTTGCGTTCCTTCATGCGGCCGTCGCGGGTGAGGTAGCCGGAATCGCGCAGCTTTTTGATCATGCCGATCGGGCCGGATTCGGGTGTGGCGCCTTCGGTCGGTTTGGCCGCTTCCGCCGGGCTGAACATCGTAATCAAGGCACGAGCGAGGCCTTGGCAGATGGCCCCGGCCTGGCCCGTGAAGCCGCCGCCTTCGACTCGCACGCGCATGTCCAAGCGACTGCGCATCTCCGTCAGGTGAAGCGGACCGGTCACGGCTGCGCGGTCTTTGTCTTCGGTGAAATACTCTTCGAGCCCGCGGCCGTTGATGTTGATCTTACCGGAACCTTCGCTGAGGCGGATGCGCGCCACCGACGTCTTTCGCCGGCCGGTGCCCAGGTATTCGGTCTTCTTCGCTTTCGTCTCGGCCATGATCGCTCCGTCACTTCAGTTTTGTCTGGCGAGCGTCGCTGCGTAAGCCCGACGTGTGTTGGACTCGCACACGTCGGGCTTACCTCGACGCTCACCCAATTACTTATCCAAGTTTGAATTCGACTGGCTGCTGGGCTTGGTGGTCGTGTTTCGGCCC
>JBGQCZ010000118.1:0-10602 GCA_041495645.1 Gemmataceae bacterium
CGACATCTTCGGAACGATTACGGACCAGAGTTTCGCCAAATCGTGAACGTCGTCCCAAGCTTGAGTTTGGGAGTATCCGTAGGGTACGAGTTTGTTGCTCGCCGAAACGAATTCGCACATCACCTGCCAAAGAAGTGCCCCATTTGTAATGGTCTGAATGGTCGTTTCGGCTTTTTCGTTGCTTGATCGGATCACGCGGGTCGTGGGCATAAATAAGCACGTTGGAATCAACGGCGTTCATGAAGTTCCTCACGAGTGAATCTCGGCGCGTTTGCGGGAATTGGGTTGTTCCGCATTCGCTCAATCAAACCCGCCATGATCTTGGCTCGCTCTTGCGGATCGGTCACGGACGGCGGGATCACCGTCGACCGGCCTTCAATCACCAGTCGAACTTCTGTCTCGTTCGGCAAATCACACGGTTCACTCGGCACGAAAACTCCGTTTCGAAACGTCGCGTTGATAGCTGTTGACATTTGCATTCCTCTTACGTTCCTACCCGCGTGTTACTGCTTCATCCAGATTCAGTATAACACTCGCCACATTCGCCCACGCAGCCAATTCGGCCGCGTCCAACGCTTCATTTCGCGGCGATTCACCCACGCTGAGCAGTTTCTTGGCAACCGCCGGGTCGCCTCGATACTTCGCCAGCCGCGTCTCGAAAACCTGCTTCACAACGGACATTTCCCCGGCAGTCGGCGTTCGGGCCGTCATCAGGCGAAATGCCAGCGTGATGCGATCCTCCACGGTCTTCGCTTCGGTCATCATGCGCTCGGCCAGCTTGCGCGAGGCTTCCACATACGTCGGGTCGTTTAACAGAATCAACGCTTGCAAAGGCGTATTCGTACGTGCCCGGCGAACGGTGCAGACTTCGCGGTCCGGCGCGTCGAACGTGGCCAGGGTCGGCGGCGGGCAGGTTCGCTTCCAAAATGTGTACATCGTCCGCCGGTACAAATCCTTGCCCTTGCTTGGCGTATAGGTCTGGGCCGTCCAGTTAGCGCCGTCGGCCCGCGACATGAGTTCTTCCCACAACCCAGGCGGTTGATAGGGAAAGACGCTCTTTCCGCCGATTTCGCCGTTCAGCAGGCCGCTCACGGCCAAAGCTTGATCGCGAATAAACTCCGCTGGCAAGCGCAACCGCGACGAGCGCGCCAATAATCGGTTTTCCGGATCCTTGGCGAGCAACTCCGGCATAACTTTCGCCGATTGCCGATAGGTCGCACTGGTCACGATCAGGCGAACCATCGCCTTCACGTCCCAGCCATTCACAAATTCCGTCGCCAGCCAGTCGAGCAATTCCGGGTGCGAGGGCCATTCGCCTTGCGAGCCAAAATCCTCGCTGGTTTTCACCAGGCCGGTGCCGAAGAACATCTGCCAATAGCGATTGACGATGACCCGTGATGTAAGTGGATGTCTTGGGTCGACGAGCCATTTCGCCAAATCCAAGCGATCGGGCAAGCGCACATCGTTGCCGCGTTTCTCAACCATCAGCGATGGCAATGCGGCCGGCACGCCGGGCGTTACTTTTTCGCCCTTCTTGTCGTATTGCCCACGAACCAGCATGAAGGTGTCGCGCGGCTTCGGCATCTCCTGCATCACCATTGCGCTCGGCACTTTCTTCTCGATACCCGCCTTTTCCTTGCGAAGCGTGTCCAGCAATTTGCGCGCGTTGTCGTCGGGCTTCGGCTCTTTGGCTTTCTTTTCCAATTCGATGATTTCCTTCGCGATTTCATCCAAGCGCTTTTGTTGTTCCGCGGTCGGCATGCGAATCAGCGGCGCGGCGTTCCCTTGGGAGCCATCGAGGCCGTTCTCCGGCAGGTTGTAAAAGAACGCGAACAGCCGGTAATACTCCTTCTGCGTGATCGGGTCGTACTTATGATCGTGGCATTGCGCGCAACCCACGGCTAGGCCGAGCCAAACCGTGCCGGTCGTATTCACCCGATCGACGATGTACGCCGTGTGATACTCTTCCGGGATCGCGCCGCCCTCGAAATTAATCATGTGGTTGCGATTGAACCCGCTCGCGATCTTTTGCTCCAACGTGGCGTTTGGCAACAAATCACCGGCCAATTGCTCGACGGTGAACTGGTCGAATGGTTTGTTATTGTTGAAGGAGTTGATGACGTATTCGCGCCACTTGGTCATGTCGCGACCACTGTCGATGTGGTAGCCGTGCGTGTCGGCGTAACGGGCCGCGTCCAGCCAATCGAGCGCCATACGTTCGCCGTAACGCGCCGACTTGAGCAGCCGATCCACGACCATTTCGTACGCGTCCGCGGACATGTCGCTTAAGAAGTCGTCGATCTCTTTCAGCGTCGGCGGCAAGCCCGTCAAATCGAGTGTCACGCGGCGGATCAGCGTGGATTTGTCCGCCTGTGGCGATCGCGCCAGATCGTCTTTTTCCAGTCTGGAAAAGATGAACGCATCAACTGGATTTCGAACCGCATGGCGAGTCACGGGAACGGGCGGCCGCACCGGCGGGACGAGCGACCAGTGCATTGAATACTTCGCTCCTTGATCGATCCAGCGTTTGAGCGTGTCGATTTGTTTCGGCGTGAGAATCTTGCCGGTTTTGGCCGGCGGCATGCGACGCTTTTCATCGCGCGCCGCCACTCGAAAGATCAGGTCGCTATCGCCGGCCTTGCCGGGCACAAAGACTTCGTGTTTCAAGGACGCGTCGCGGTCATCGAGCCGCAGATTCGCCTTCCGCTCCTTCTCATCCGGCCCATGACATTTGAAACAATTCTCCGACAGAATCGGCCGCACATCGCGATTGAAGTCAACCGGTTGCTGAGCCGACGTCCGAGCGAGGCCGGACAACACCGCGACAATCGTGATGCACCATCGAAGAAAACACATCACCGTGAGCCTCTTGCCGACAAATCCGCTTCAACTCACTTGATTCCCAGCATGCGATCCAATGAGTCCGCTGTTTGGTATATCAGCGCTTCGGGGAAGTGTTGATAGGGGTGGAAGTACTCAAATGTGAGGTAACCGCGATAACCCGTCTGATCGAACGCTTCCAGCACCGCCGGCCAATTGGTTGTCCCGTCGAGCAGCGGGCGGAACGATTCGAGCGTGTGATCGGTCCCCTTTTTCGTGTATTCCTTCAAATGCACGTTCTTGATTCGCTTGCCAAGCAGCTTGATCCAGTGCTCCGGGAACTGGAACATCATGATGTTGCCGGTATCGAAATGGGCCCGCACCCAGTCGCTCTTGAAGGAGTCGACGAAGTCGATCATTTCACCCGGCGTCATCAGGAAGCCATTGAAGAAAATGTTCTCGATGTTGAGGTGAACCTTGAGTTTTTCGGCATTCGGCAGCAATTTCGCGATGGCTTCCTTGGCTCGCCGCTCGCACAACTCGGGCGGAGTTGGGTCGTGCTCTTTGCGCCACGGCATGTGCACCGCGCCGGGCACGACGAGCAGATTCTCGGTACCAAGATCGTGAGCGCACTGCGTCATTTTCGCGGCCAGGTCCATGCCCTTCGCGCGTTCGACCGGATCGTTGCTCGTCAACGGATACGGCCAGAATAGAAACGAACACACCCCGCTGACGGCAATACCGATCTGCTCCGCGCTTTTGCGAATCGCCTCGAATTCCCTCGTGCCGTGCTTGGGCGAGAGATCGTTTTCAAGATCGTAGTTCAATTCGATGCCGTCGAATCCGGCATCCTTCGCCAATTTCAGGCACTGTTCGAGCGTCATCTTTTCCGGGTACGGAAACGCCCAGAGATTGATCGATTTCTTCATCTGGTAGCGTTTGCGCGGCTCGGGCGGTTTTGCGTCCGGCTTTTGCCCGCGGGCGGCGCCGGCAAAAAACGCCGTGCCGAACGCCGCTGACATCGATAACAATTCACGCCGGTCGAGCGATGCGGATGTGTCGGGCATGGGAATCTCCGTGGTGTTTTCGCCGCCCACCATGTTGCCGGAAAACGGCCGGAAATGCAAGCGCCGAGCCAAAATCCGAGAATTGAAACGGGACAAAATCGTCACTTTCAACACCTTGTTCGCGTGAGCGCGCGTCGCCGTAATCATATAGTGAACAAATAGATACATCATGATCTGATCGCAGCACGAACTCAGTTTTGCGCGTCGTTGATTTCGTCGCGCGCAGAATCACGCATCGGAATAGTCAGGATTCCGATTTGCTTCCGCACAGGCGGCGACTTGTATTTGACACCGTCAATGAACAAAATGGGCACATGATCCGTCCGTCCCTCTTTCAAGCTGACTGGAGGAGCCTGCCGTGGAATTTACTCGGCCCGCAACGTACCTCGACAAATTGCTGTTCGCACAGCGGGTCGTGAAGGCGGCCCAGTTTCGTCACGACCAGAAGCAGGCGTTCCGCGAGTTGTGCGAGGCCTTCACCGAGTTGGTCGCCGCGTTGCTCGATCGCGAGCAGGGCAAAGAGCCGCAGCCGGAAACGGCAAAGTCCGAACCGTCGCCGAGTGCATGAATCATGCCATCTCGAATCCGTAGTGAGTGGGTCGTCCTCATTCTGGCCGGTTGCCTCGTCGTGCCGGTCGGCGTGGTCGTATATTTCGCGCCGTGGCGTGACCGTTCGGTTTCGCCGAACCGGCCCGATCCGCTGACCGACCCGCGCCTCACTTATGCCGGCCCATACCTCAACATTCATCCGGACGTGAAATACGTCGGCGACGCGACTTGCGCCGGCTGCCATCAGAAAGAACACGACTCGTTTCGCCATCACCCGATGGGACGATCCATGTTGACCGTGGCGGAGGCCGACCAACGGGACCTGGAGACACCGGATCACCATAATCCGTTCACCGCGCTGGGCTCGACGATTCGCATCGACCGCGAAGGCGACCGCGTCTGGCATCGGGAATCGCGCAACGACGAAAGCGGCAAGCCGGTCTATGTGAATTCGTTTGAAGCGAGTTTTGTCATCGGCTCGGGGAATCACGGGCATTCGTATTTGTGCGTCCGCGACGGCTACGTCGTTCAAACGCCGGTCAGCTGGTATTCGTCCAAGAAAACCTGGGATTTGTCGCCCGGTTGGTCGGCCGTCGGCGCCGGCCGGCCGATAGTGCACATCTGTCTGTTTTGCCACTCCAACAGGGTCGATCCGGTTCCGGGCACGCGCAATCATTATGAAATGCCGCTATTCGAATTGGGCGCGTCGATCGGCTGCGAGCGCTGCCACGGGCCGGGTGAGAAGCACGTCGAAGCATGGCGCGGCAAAGGGCCGGTCCCCAAGGGCCAAGACTATTCCATTGTCAACCCGGCGAAACTCGAGCCCAGCCTGCGCGAAGCCGTCTGCCAACAATGCCATTTGGAGGGCGAGCGCCGGCTGGTTCGCCGCGGCCGCGGGCTGTTCGATTTCCGGCCGGGTTTGCCGATGGAAGACTTCTGGTCGATCTTTGTCAAAGCCGAGGGTGAGAACACCCATGCGGTGAATCACGTCGAACAGATGTACCAGAGCGGTTGTTTTCGCGGCGGCGCCGGGAAGTCCAACCAGATGGGTTGTATTTCCTGCCACGACCCGCACGTCAAAGTGCAACCCAGCGAACGCGTCGAGCATTACCGCGGCAGTTGCCTGAAGTGTCATTCGCAACAAGGTTGCAGCGTCCCGGAACCGACTCGGCGAAAAACGAGTGCCCAGGACAGTTGCATCGATTGCCACATGCCGCGCTTTCCGGCGGCCGACATCCCGCACACCGCCGCCACCAATCACGGCATCCCCCGAGAGCACGCCTGGCCGGCGGCGCACCAACCGAACCCGGCGGATTTTTTCAATCTTCCGATCCGCTCCTTTTATCCGGCGACTCACGGCGATGCCGATCGCGACCTGGGTCTGGCGCTCGTGGAATTCCTGCGCTCGCGAAATCGCCAATCGAATCTCACTTACGACGCTATCGACAATCTGGACGGCATCTTGCGCGATCGACCGGACGACGTCGAGGTCTTGGAAGCGAAAGCGCATGCATCGTTGATGTTGGGCCGGCACGCCGAAGCGGCCGCAGCCCTCGACGCGGCGCTGGCCGTCGATCCGAACCGCGAATCCACGGTAGCGATGGCTGCCCTGCTCGCGATCAACATGAATCGATACGACGACGCTATCCGGCTCTCGAAAAAGGCCATCGAGATGAATCCGTCGCTCCCCGAATATCGCGGCAACCTGGCACTATTGTTGGAGGCGAAGAGAGACTGGCCGGGAATGAAACCGCACGTCGAGGCCTGGGTCCGGCTGGACCCAGGCAGAATCGAGGCGCGAAAAGCTTGGATTTCGTACTTGATTGGAACCGGCGACCAGAATCGGGCGAAGGAAGAATTCGCCAAGATCGAAGCGCTGAAACCAAAGAACATCGACAGCTTACGCGAATGGTTCCGTGAACGAACTCGCTAGTTCTGCCGACGAGCGTAGAGCGTAGCCGCAGGCTTCAGCCTGCGCGAGGGCCACTTCGCCCAACACGCAGGCTGAAGCCTGCGGCTACGGGACTACGGGACTATGCCTCAGTTGACCTGCAACGGCCGCAGCCAATCCGCAATCTCGACCGGGTCGGCGAGCAAGGCCGACGCGCCGACGAAGCGGGCAAAACACCGATTGCGCGGCGTGCTCGGCCCGACCAAGTACACATCCACCCGCTTGGCCAACAGCTTCAACTTGGCGCAGGTGAGCCAGCCGGATTCGTCGTACAACTCGGTGGCCAGGACCGCCACGCTGCCCGCTCCCGACCGAATCAAGCGGCGAGCGCCGGCGGCCGTCTCCGCCTCGCGTACGTGCCAGCCCATTCGCTGCAAAGCGCGCCGCATCACCAGCGCTTGCTGTTGATCCGGCAGCGCCACCACCGCACTCGTCGCGCAATTCTCCCACGACCCCCGCGTCCGGACGGGTGATTTCATCATCGCTGGCATGCCTTTCTCCTATCCGTGTTGCATCCGATCAACCGTAAGGACTCTCTGTTCTATGAGGTGGTTCGCTTTCACCCACGCGATCTTTCCGCACCACCCGCCAAAACGACGACCCGCGGCCGCAACACCAACTGCGGCAGGGTGTTCGAAGAAAGGCTTGTTACGTGACTGAAATGGTGCAGCCGCGAAGTGGCGACGAGCACCCTACGGAAAGGGCAAGGACAGCATTTAGCTTCGACGGAGGCGTCGCTCGGAAGCGGCGGACTATTTGGCCCCGCCACGTTCGCGCTCCTGCTCCTTTTCTTCCTTGGCCGCCGCAAGCAGTTCGTCAAATCGCCGCAGATACACGGCGTGCGCTTTGCCCAGGTTTTTGCGGATTCTCCTCAGCGTGGCGGCAGTTGTCACCTTGATGACTTGAACGACGTCGGCCTGGTCTTGCACGCAGTAGGAACCCAGCTTGGTCTCCATCCATCCGGCGATCCCCGCATAGCCGGCGCCTTCACTGACCCAACTGCTCGGGACTCGGGATGACGGTAGGCGCGTCCTTTCGAGGCTTGCGACCCTCGGGAACCACATCAATGGGGACGCCTTCGCATTGCAATTTGTGCCACCCGTCTGGGTCATTCCAGATTACTTTGATCCCGTAGTGAGGGGCGACCCGGGTAAGGATGTCCAGATTGCCGCTCCGGACCACCACGTCGATATCCTTGGTGAAGCGCTCGTAGCCATGATGGATCGCCGCCAAACCGCCCACGATTGCCAACGGGATGCCTTCTTTGCGGGAAAGAGCCTTCAACGTCGCCAGCGCCTTGGCGAACTTCGATTCTTGCACTTCATGGCCGTTCACGGCGGCAACCATCCTTTCGAGGGTAATCATTGCTTCAGCAGCGCTAGAGATGTTCATGGCCACAGAATTATCGGGGTATATGGGGGCTGTGCCGTCACTATACGCGATTTCAACCGAAGCGGGCCAAGGGAGACTTGTCCCCGACCAGCCAGATGTGCCCGAACGGGTCGGTAAAACCACCTTGTCGGTGCGTCCCCCAGGGAACGGCGTAGTCTCTAATGTCATCGCCCGTCGCGCCTGCCTCGACCGCCCGGGCGATCACCTCATCTGGTTCATCGACAAACAATTCCACTCTCGCAGTTGTCGCGCCAATCGCCTTCGGACTGCCGAACCCGTTCTTTACAGGCTCGTGCAAGAAGAAGGGCGCCCCGTCAATCTCCAAGCCGGCGACTGAACCCAGACTCCACAACTCGCGCGCCCCGAGCGCCTTCTTGTACCAGTCAACCGCTGCCGGCGTATTTGGCACGGCCAACATGACTGACAAAACTGTTGTCTGGCTTGATGATGACATGGTGTTTCCGCTCTCGAACGATAGGTATCTATCCGCCGCCGCGGTCAGGTGCAGCGTCTGGCTCAGCGCAATTCACCGTGCGGCCGCGGTTTCCCTCGATCAAACGCCGAGCCGCCACGAGTATTTCTTCGTCCGCAGCGTCCCAAATCGCGCCGGCATCCATGCCACCTGCCGCGGTGACGAGATTGGCAACGAGTTGGCCCATGCGCCAATCCGGAAACAGCACGCGCAACTCCGAGATCGCCTCAATCAATCCATCGGTCAGCAACAGTCATGGAAGTAAATCTTCCGCCGGAGCCGCTGGCAGCGACTCATCGATCGGAGGAGCCGGGATGGCGGCCCCGGTCGGCTGCGGCGCTTTGTTCGGTTCTGTCCTGCGCGGGGGATAAGACACGAACTTTAGCCCGCTCATTTTCTCTTGCTCCTTGATGTCGCGGAAGATCGCATCAAGGTCGTAGTTGAACATCGCCGCGTGGGCGTCGCGAACGCGCCGAACCTCATCCACGATGGGATCGTTCATGACTTTGCCTCCAGAAGTTCCTCGGGTGTGCAGATGATTGGGGCCTTGACGCCCTTCCTTGCACAAACGTTCTCGATCACGGGTCGCATCGTGGCATTCGCCAAATGGCGGCAGTTCCACGTCAACAGGTAGGGAATCCCGTTCATGGCAGCGACGGCAATATGCAACGCATCATCCGCGGCCTTCGCGGGCAGCGCGCCTGCCCGGATCAATTCCTTCGCCAAGTCCAACGCCTGGTCCGAGGTCTCCAGCAGAGTCATCGTTTTCAACGCTTCAAGCCGTTCTTGAGCAGCTTGAGAATCCCCCGCCCCAGCCTCTTTACGAACCAACTGCGAGACACAGAGCTCGTAGCTCTGCCGTCGAGTGTCCCACCATTCGTGAGTGACTTGCTGATGGCCGGCGATAACCACGTCGCGGTTGGGCCGCGCTGTCAGATAGCTCACGACGGTAGTCTTGATGTAGACGCGCTCAGCCATGATTGGATTCTACCACGGGACGCTGGAATCCTGGATACCACGAAATCAAATCGAGGTAATCTTCCGAGCTGTCTCGACCGCCCGTGCGATCACTTCATCTGGTTCTTCGACAAACAAGTCCACTCTCGCAGTCGTCGCACCAATCGCCTTCGGACTGTCGAAACCGTTCTTCACCGGTTCGTGCAAGAAGAAGGGTGCCCCGTCGATCTCCAAGCCGGCGACTGAACCCAGACTCCACAACTCGCGCGCCCCGAGCGCCTTCTTGTACCAGTCAACCGCTGCCGGCGCATTTGGCACGGCCAACATGACTGACAAAACTGTTGTCTGGTTTGGTGATGACATGTTGTTTCCGTTATCGAAGCACAGGTATCAAGTGTGCGGCCGCTATGCCTCGGTGCACCGGATCCAGTGCATGCGACTGTTACGTGTCGCGGCTATCACGCGCTTCCGTTGCCGGAAGGAGGGTCTGCAGAAACCGTTGTACTACCGACGTAAAATCCTCGACACGCTCAAGCAATGCAGTGCCGGAGTGCGCGCTATTCAGTGCAACATTCGCAACAACCCGATACTCCGCCTTGTCATCCAGAGTTTCTGCAACCAACCGGGCATCACGAGGTTCGTATAGGCATCGAAGAATCAAGCCGGGGCGCGAGTATTCGATCCAGGCGCGTCTTGCATGCGTACCGTTGTGTTTTCCATCAAACTCGAATCTCGCTTTCCCAAGCAGCGGTTCGATATTGCTGCGGATGCGCTTCATCAGCGATCCGACGTGCTTGATGGGACTCGGGTCCCCGTGACCCGTTTGTTGTTCCGAGCGCTTTCGGCGACAGTCACGGCATCGCACTGCAGTGGCGTACTGAGATCCCTTCGCGACTTCGTAATACCACTTTTGCTGTTGAGCAGTCCAGATTTCCTCACGCCCACAATCCGCGCAAGTGAACTCCTTGTCCACATAAAACAACGGAAGCGGCGAATACGAGTTGTTCGGAACCCGTTTGGAAGCGTCGGCCGCAACAGCCCCGCGCGGGATCTCGACGCCCTTTATCAAGCGCCCGTCCGCGGCCAGCCGCTTCAAACGGCGTTTCTCGCGCTTGGCGTCAAACTTCCTCTTCTTGCGTTTGTCGCTCACTGTCGGCAAGCCCCAATGATCGGGACGTGGTCAGTCGGATGCTAAGGCGCCTAACTCATGATTAGTTGGACCGATCTATCATTCCAGAACATTGCGATGATTGCAATCTATCGCTGGTGATCCGGTGGCGAGGTTTCTTCGTTAACCCATTGTGGATCGCGATGTTGAGCAGTCACCGGAGTTGGGTTCGAAGGTGAGTGTGACCTACGAGTTCGTGCGGCCTTCGTAGTAGCGGCTGAGGGCG
>JBGQCZ010000119.1:0-10411 GCA_041495645.1 Gemmataceae bacterium
ATTTCATCAATTCACACGAAAACATTCGTTGGAACTTAGGCGAGCTTTCACCACTGCCGAAAAGCCGCAAACGCCTCGCCGGCATCATTGAAAAACTGCCGGATGACGATTCGCGCTGGTGGGACAAAGAACGGGCCGAGTATTTTGTGAGCCAGCTCAGCGAGCGTCACGGCGCTCAGGCCAAAGAAATGGTTGCGGGCGAATCAGTTGTTTATGCAACAGCCTTTCGCCGCATGCGAAATGAGAGAAGCATGGCCGAGCTGCGCACCGATGGAATTGCCGGCTGTTTGCGCACGCCACGCGGCGGGAGCGCCAAACAGATTCTTGTGGAAGCCGGTCGTGGAAGGCTTCGAGTCCGACTTCTTACTGGCCGCGAGTGCGCACGGTTGCAAGGAGTCCCTGATTCTTACCCAATTGCGGTTGGCGAAAACCAAGCGCTATTCGGATTCGGCGACGCGGTCTGCGTTCCAGTTGTCGCTTGGATCGCCAATCATCTCTTGGCCCCTTTGTTTTTCACCAACGAATCCGCGTGGCGAGCGGAAGGAAAGACGTGATTATTGACCTGGCGCTATGGCTTGTCTTTGAACGATTGGCTAGACTTGCAGTGGCAATGACTCTACCGTTGAAGCCCACCCATGCCTGCTGCCCCAAATCCACCGACTTGGCGGTTCCGGCGAATTCCGCCGGGTGAAAAACACATTGGACCAACTCACGGTGAGCACCTAGCCACGGGCGGCGTGGTGGAACCATTGGTCAGGGAATCGATACAGAACTCGTTGGACGCAACGGTCACAGGCCAGCCCACAAAAATGGCGTTCTCACTTGGAACAGTTCAGTCCACTGCGGGCGGGCGCTTTCTTGATGCGCTACGACCGCATTTGGAAACCGACCAGGTGGCCCGTTGGCTACCAGAAGGGCTGCCTTCGCGAACCGATTCGATTCGGTTTCTCGCCATTGAGGATTCAAACACTCGAGGATTGGAAGGCGAACCGACGCTTTGGGACCAAACGAACGCAGACGGCTCGAAAAACCACTTCTTCCGGTTTTGGCATCAGGTTGGCCAACCATCCGGCGAGGTTAAGCGTCGAGGAAGTTGGGGCGTTGGCAAGGTCGTGTTTTCTAACGCATCGCGGATCCGCACTTTTTTCGGACTGACGCTTCGACAAGGCGATCCGAGTCCGGTCCTAATGGGCGAGGCAAGTCTCGTAATCCATAAGCAGCCCAACGACGGGTCCTTCTGTCACTGGTACGGCTATTGCGCACAACACGAATTGCAGGGCACTAACTACGTCCCCATGCCAATTCTTGATCCAGATTTCGTGCGGGAGTTTTCACAAGCGTTCGCCATTGCCCGTGATGCTCCCGGCCTTACAGTTGTGGTGCCATACGTCCGCCAGGACATTAACCTCAATGACCTCGCTTGCGCCGTCGTTGACAATTTCTTCTTTGCGATCCTGGAAGGCCGGCTTGAGGTCTCGCTCCGCGATGGTTCGCAATCAATTCAATTAGAGCAGTCAACGATCGATCGTGAGATTCTCAATATGAGATGGCAGTCACGCAGTCCGAAAACAAAAGAAGAAGTTGGCGCGCTTCTCCGCATTGCCCGGTGGCAGGTCAATCTTGACGACAATGCCTATCTTCGTTTGGAAACGGTAGGCGGCGACAGCCCGTACGCGCTGTCCGGTGATCGGTTCCCGGCGGGTTCGCTCCAGCGACTCTCTGAAGAATTTACGATGCGCAGCCAAATTGCCGTGCGCATTCCCGTATGCGTTCGGCCCAAGGGTGGAACCGCCGAGACAGAGGATGTTCGGGTCGTCCTGGAGCGCGAAGAGTCCCTTCGGTCTAGCAATGTACCCCATTTGCGTTCTGGAATTAACATTTCGAAGATGAGGCAAGCTGGCACTGGTGTGCGCGGCCTACTCGTGGTTGGCGATGATCCTGACACGCGTGGTGGTTTGGACAAGCTTTTGCAAGCGTCGGAGGGTCCAGCTCATCTCAACTGGGAAACCAAGGGGGAGAGTTTCGACAGAGCCAAAACGCAATATGAAGACGCGTACAAGATTATCACATTTATGCGAAACGTCGTGGAGAATCTTGTTGCGTTGCTTTCGACTCCTCAGGATGTGCGCGACGTAAAGACACTTGCCCCGTATTTTCCAGATTTCGATCAGCTCGGCACAGGTGATGGTAGCTCGCCGGGGAATCGGCGAGGTGGTTGGGGTCGGGACAGGCCCGAGCCAACGCCGCCGGCACCTCTTCCTCCAGGCGTGATTGAAGGTGTTGTCCGCGTCTTGTCATTTGCAGATCGGCGGCTCGTGGCCGTCCACGGCGCGACTGTTGAACAGTTTGCCGGCGCGGCACCGGGTGGCGCATCCCTTTCAACAGCGATGTCCAATGATCAGGGCCGGTTTCGATTCGAAAACATTGCCCCGGGGGAGTACCGAATAGCAGCGCAGAAGTTCGAAGTTGGTGCTGCTCAAAAACCCGTCGCTTTGGGGGCTGACCAGGGCCTCCATATCGAACTACTGTTGCGAAAGCCCGCCAAGCCCAAGCAGTACATTCGACTGCAACTCTCAACAGGCTTTCGGATTCAGGGAAATCCAGAATATGCCGGCGAGAAAAAACCTATTCGAGTTCAGCTAGCATACGCAGCTTGGGGCGGCTCAAAGAGCTACCACCCAGCGGATTTCTGCTTGACCGATGAATCACTTACGGTGAGTTTTGGGGGCGTACGAGAAGCCGCCCGCTCGGAATTAGTCTCGTCGGCCAACACGTTGCGGCTGACGCCCATCGCGGATGATTTCTTCGTACAAGTTGAGGGCTTCGACATTCGCCGTGCCCTGAATGTGGATGTTCGAACTCTCGATGATCCGGCGCAGAACGAAGAAGCCGACGAGGCCACCGAGGGGGTCGCTGGATGAGCAAGCCACTGTTCTTCACAGGGCGGAAGGAGGTCGCCCGCTCGGACGTCCGGATTAGGCTGCTGAACATTTCCGGCCGCGTAACCCGATTCGAAGCCAGACTTGACTTAACAGGTTACCGCTTCGGCGAGGACGACGCGCAAGTGTTTGTTGAGAGTTACCACACGACCTACTTAGAACGATTTGCTGTGGGCACGTTGGCGCATGTCAACAGCGGTGCGACAATCAGTGAGCCAATGCCCGGACTCGAAACTGGAGAAATCCCACTATTTCGAGTGAAGGTGGTGTCGGCGAGCGGACCACGGCGAGGCGTTTTGCTGGGTGCGATCGATGCGTTGCGCCCAGAAGCAGAAGACGTAAGCGGCGCCGCGGGCTCACTCTTGCCTTTGATTCCCAAGAGTCGTGACCAAATGGGAAATGAGTTCTGGAAAGTTCATTTCAATTATTCGAACGAGGCGCAACCAGAATTGTGGATAAACACGGATGTGCAGGGTCTTTTTCAAGCCTTGCAGAATCAAGACCCAAGAATCACAGCACTTATATTGCCAGAAATACTGCGCCAGGTCCTATTGAGACTGGTCGAAGATCAGACCGAGTGGACGGAAGATAACAGCACGTTGGGAAAATGGTTGACTTTCGCCAAGGAACTCTACGAGGAGTTTGAGGTTTGGGATGAACAGGACTCGGAAGGATCGCGTCGAGCACGCAGGGAGTGGGTTGATAATGTTGTCAGAGCTTTCGCCGGAACGCAGCGGCTAGTCGACTTGTACCACCAACAGTTAGAAGCACGCGTTTCGGAGGTTGGATAATGCCCGAAATTCGAGCTCTGAATCAAGATGGACTGAGCGCATTTTGCCGCTTCCTTGTGCACGCGGCGAAGATAGAACCAACCGCGGAGCCGCCGTTTTCACTTCTCTGTGACGGTGCCCACACGTCTCGCTTGGAAGGGGTTGCAAGTGTAGACTTCCAAGAGTTTGACTCGAAATACGCATTCGGCTCTTACATTCACGAACAGGTTCACGGGCGAATTCCGGTTCAAGTGCTTCGCTCGTCTCCGGGCATTTGGGCATGGCTTGCGTTGTTTTACTTCGATCTGTTGTGTCCGCCGGGGACGACCGGACGGCGGAAAGTCCTCCGCCCGGAGAAATACGTTGCTTCAGCAGACAACATTACAAAGGGCCTCGACAAGCACCTGTTGTACTTTCCGTGGAAGCTCGTATGGCTCCACGGCGATTCGGCGGCTTGGATGCTTTATCCTCCTCTGCGACAGGATACAAAACTGCTTCGGGACATGGCCAATAGCTATCGACGCAATGTCCGCAAGGAGTTCGTCGAGTTGGCTAGGTCGCTTTTCTTCGATGAAACCAGAAGAAAATTCAAACGCGGTCATGCGACGGGTGGAAGTGAAACCCCAGGAACAATGCGCCGGCTAGACCGTGTGACTGATCAGCTGGACCTGACTTACGACGTCTTTGGACTGAATGCGGGCGAATTAGCCGGTTTGCTGCCAACAGAGTTTGACCGTTGGCGTGCTGCACGTCGATGATACCGACCAAGGTCACAAAAACTGAGTCTTGAATAATCAGCTAATCCATCCGCATCGACTCTGCGGTCATGTGATCACAATTTGTGGGATCACACATCCAATCAGTAAGGAACTCGCGGACCTCATCGGGGTCGGTCCCAACAGGGCCAACGTAATCGATGTAGACGGTAATTTGGTAATCGGATTCGGGCGGGAAGCCGCCGCTCCAACTAAGGAAGTCCGCTTTGACGAATTCAGTAGTTTTCGGGTCCATTGCTGCTCTCCTTTTTGGATTTCGGTCAGCCCCGAGCTTACCAGATTTGCGATTTGCTCCCAAATTGGAAGCAGTAGATTTTCATCATGGCTGACACCTTCACCCGAGCCGAGCGCTCGCGAATCATGGCGGCGGTTAAGTCGCGTGACACGACGCCGGAGTTGGTCGTTCGCAAGCTCGTTCACGCGATGGGTTATCGGTATCGCCTGCACGTGCGCTCGTTGCCGGGTGCCCCGGATTTGGTGTTTCCGCGATTGCGAAAGGTGATTTTTGTCAGCGGCTGCTTTTGGCACATGCACAGTTGCGGGCGGTGCCGCATTCCGACGGCGCGGCGCGGCTATTGGACCAAGAAGCTGGAGCGCAACCGGGCCAGGGACAAGCGCGTGCAGCGGGCCTTGCGCCGCGCCGGGTGGGGAGTGCTGGTGGTGTGGGAATGCCAGACTCCGGCGTCCGGCCAGGAGCGGCTCCGATCAAGGTTGAATCGGTTTCTCGGCTCGGCGGGGCGGCCAATCTGAACTTGATTCAGGCGGGCCGGCGCCAAATAATGTGGGCATGATCGATTTGATCGAGACGCATCGGGCGGAATTGAACGAATTGTGCCGTCGTTACCGGGTCAAGACGTTGGAGTTATTCGGCTCGGCGACGGACGGGACGTTTGACCCGGCGCGCAGCGATCTCGACTTCCTGCTGGAGTTCTTGCCGGAAACCACGAGCCGAATCTTCGGCGGGTATTTCGATCTCAAAGACGACTTGGAGAATTTGTTTGGGCGCAAAGTCGATCTGGTGATGCCGCGAGCGATTCGCAACCGGTTTTTCCTGGAGGAGGTCAACAAACAACGGAAACTCGTCTATGCCGCATAACGCCAAGGTGCTCTTGGAAGATATTCGCCTGGCGGCCCAGGAAATTCAGGAGTTCACGAAGGGCCGCTCGCTGGCCGATTACCAGACGGACCGGCTGCTCCACGCCGG
Source organism: Gemmataceae bacterium (assembly GCA_041495645.1). GTDB lineage: Bacteria > Planctomycetota > Planctomycetia > Gemmatales > Gemmataceae > JBGQCZ01. The sequence goes on from JBGQCZ010000119.1 coordinate 5,690, forward strand.
AGTCGAACGCTGGTTCATTCTCATCGGCGAAGCGCTTACGCGGTTAGAAAGGCTCGATGCAGGCTGGTCGACGCGCGTCACCGATTTCCGCAAGATCGTTGGTTTTCGAAACGTCCTGGTGCACGGTTACGAAACGATCGACGATCAGATCGTCTGGAAGACCCTCAGTGAGTATTTGCCAATCCTCAAAGGCGAAGTCGAAGGTCATATCTCCGCTTTGGAAAACAAATAAGCCGGCAAGTCGCTTTGAACCTATCCGCAGATTGCGCAGATTTCACCGATTAATTCAAATGCATTTCTTAATCTGCGCAATCGGCGTAATCTGCGGATAAAGAACTTGGCGAATTGTCTAAAGTTCGACGTGAGTGAATGCCGAAGAGAGGACTTGAACCTCCACTCCCGTTACGGGAACCAGCTCCTGAAGCTGGCGCGTCTGCCATTCCGCCACTTCGGCTCGGACTTCTTCATCTTAACCCCGTCATAAACCGCGTCAAGTGCGCGGATTGCACCGATGTACGGTGATTGTTGTAGCCGATGCGGTCGCCGTGCCGATTTTATCGGGTAGACTTTCGAACCGCGATTTTCGCCGCTTGACAGCGCAAAGGGTGACCGGCTATGCGTTCCATGTGCTCCCGGCCAGGTCGGGAGAAGGAGTGCAAATATGGGCAAAAAGGCTAATCTGACAGTGGTTTTGATGGCGGGCGCAGTCCTTTCTGGCGGCTGCTCGTCGATGAATAACACCGAACGCGGCGCGTTGGGCGGCGGGACCATCGGCGCCTTGGCGGGCGCGGCGATCGATCGCCATAATCCGGCTCAGGGCGCGGCGATTGGCGCGGTGGCCGGCGGAGTCCTGGGCGGAGTGGCCGGAAACGCCGAGGATGCCCGCGAGGCGAAGGTCAAACAGGCCCAGGCATATGCCCAACAGCCCGTGCAAGGCCCTCTGAGTCTCGAAGAAATTTCCGAAATGGCCAAGAAGGGCATCAGCGACGATGTGATTCGCAACCAGATTCGCCAGGGCGGAACGCGCTACAATCTCGGGCCGTCGCAAATCTCGTGGCTGCACGACAACGGCGTGAGCGACGCGGTCATCAAGGAAATGCAGAACACGATGTATTACCGCCGCGGACCGCGCACGGTTTACGTCGATCAGCCCTACGACCCGGTCGTGGTGGTTCCGGCGCCAGGGCCAGTCGTGGTGCGGCCGTCAATCGGCTTTGGCTACGGTTACTATCGTTACCGTTGATAACTTGGCGAGCGGCAAATCAAGCTTACCTGTAGCCGCAGGCTTTAGCCTGCGCGGGAGGGCCTCTGCGCAGGCTAAAGCCTGCGGCTACTGATCGTCTTCGCGGCGCATTGGCGCCCGGTTCGGCACGATGACGGGGGGCGGGGTCAATTGATCCGGGCCGAACAGCATGAGCGTGCGGCGGCCCGGCAATTTGTCGGCATCGATAAACACTTTGTCGCGCTGGCTCAAGGTTTGGGCCAACGCATCCCAGGTCAGGCGAAAATCGGTCAAGAAGGCCTGCAATTCCAGGCGCTCGCGGCGGCGGCGGCAATGATCGGTCCAAGCGCTGGCCGGATCCTGCCCGGCGATCATTCGCGCGGTCGTATCCGCGTAAAGAACCGCCTCGGCTTTCGGACTGAGTTCGTTCCGCACCCGATGCCAGGCGAGAAACGCGTCACGCTCGGTCTCCGCGGCGCTCACCGTCTTTTTGGCGGCCGCCTCGGCTTTTCGCACTAGTTCGGTGGCATCGCCCTCCGCCTGCCGGCGAACGCGAATCGCTTCGGCTTCGGCGTCTTTGACGCGCCGGTCGTGATCCTCGGCGGCCTGCGCCACACCGTGAAACGCGGGCACCACCTGCGGCGGCGGATGCAGATCTCTCAGCGACAGGTTTTCCAGCGTCACTCCCAACCCCGGCTCGCCGTACGCCTCGATCCGTCGCTTGAGCCGGGCAAACGACTCGCGCTGAAACTCGGCCCGGCGCTCCGTCAGCATTTCCAGGAACGATTCGCCCGCTGCCGCTTCGCGAAGCATCGCTTCGAGCGTCGAGCGCAGGATTTCGTCCGGATCCTTCACTTCGAGCAAGTATCGCCGCGGCTCGCGCACCCGGAAATGCAGCGTGGCCAGCATCTCGATCAGGTTTCCGTCGCCGGTCGGCATTTGCGCTTCTTCCGGCACGCGCAGCACGCCTTCACCCTCGTGTTGACTGAGCCAGGTCGAAGCCGCCTTCTTCTCGTCGCCTTTGAAAATCGGATCGCGCACGATGCGATAACCCACTTCCACGGTCCGCACCTGGGCCGGCTTGATCCGCACCACGGACTCCACCGGATACGGCCAACACCAATGCAGGCCCGGCCCAAGATCCTCAGCCAACGGCCGGCCGAATAGCCGCACCACGGCAACCTCGTCCGGCCCGACCTGAGTGATCCCGCTGAGCACATGCGTGACGAGGCCGATTCCTACCACCACGCTGGCAATTCGTTTCCAATGATGCGAGAGGTCGTGGAGCAACTCATCGACATTTGTGATTCGCTCGATCCATCGGTCGGTGAATTGAAGCACCCCTTTCAACCGATTCGATGAAGCGCGGACTGCGGCGCGCTCGAACGTCAGCAGCCGCATGGAGTTGAGCAGCACCAGCAGCGAGCCGATCTGATGATAGATCACGCCGGCGAGCGGGGCTTTCTCGATCCAACCCGGCGATTTCGAAAGCAGCGGCCAGAGCCAGCCCGTCAAGGCGATGCCGACCAGATTCACTCCGAACGCGAACACGACGATGTTTTGCCGAATGATCTCGACCGTGCGCCGCGACAACCGCACCAGCAGCGGCAGGGAGCGCAGCGAATCGCCCATCAAGACCACGTCGCCGGCCTCGGCCGCGATGTCCGAACCCGTTCCGATCGCAATTCCCACCGACGCGCTCGCGAGCGCCGGCGCGTCGTTGATGCCATCGCCGACAAACGCCATTGACTTGCCGATTCGTGCGGCCTTGTCCGCCGGGAGCAATTCCGCATGCACTTGTTCGATGCCCAACTCGCTTGCGATCTTCTGGGCGATGGCGGTCCGGTCGCCGGTGAGAAGCATCAGGTCGCGGATGCCGAGTTCGCGCAGTTCACTCAGCACGCCGTAGGCTTCGGGCCGAAGCCGGTCGCGGGCCCCGATCGCGCCGAGGATTTTTCCATCGACCGCGACCAAGAGCGGGGTTTGACCATCGGCATCGAGGTGGTCCAGCAGAGCGATTGCTGTCGGCGCGAGTGCGATCTCTTGGCTTTCAAGCAGTCGGCGCGTGCCGACCAACAGCCAGCGACCGTGCGCACGTGTGCGCACGCCTGAACCGGGTTGGGCCGAGAACTCTTCGACTGGGTCAAGCGTTAAGTTTCGTGTGCGCGCTTGTTGCAGAATCAAGCGGGCAAGCGGATGTTCGCTGGGCTGTTCGGCCGTGGCCGCGAGGCGAAGCAGTTCATCGGGCGAGGTCGAACTATCGAGCGGGAGAATGTCGCCGAGTTCGAGTTTGCCTTCGGTAAGCGTGCCGGTCTTGTCGAAGGCGAAGGCGTTGACCGTGGCGAGCCGTTCGAGCGCCGCTCCGCTTTTGAGCAGCACTCCGGTGCCGGCCAATCGGCCCAGCGCCGCGACGACGGCCGCCGGCGTCGCCAGGATCAATGCACACGGGCAAGCAACTACCAGCACGGCAAGCGCCGGATAAACGCTGATGCGAATCGCCGCCCACAATCCGAGCCGCGACGCCTCCGGCCGCAACGGGCCAATGTACCAAAGCACGTTGCCCATGAAGGTGACGGCCGCCAACCCCAGCACCACCGGCAGAAACCACCGCGCCAGCCGGTCGGCTTGCCGCTCGATAGGCGCTTTTTCCTTCAGCGCCTTTGCCGTCAGTTCCACCACGCGCCCGGCCACGGTCTGCTCGCGCACCCGGGTGGCCTCGATCGTCAACGCGCCGAACTGATTCACGCTGCCGGCTAGCACCTCGTCGCCCGGTCTTTTGTCAGCCGGCAAGCTTTCGCCGGTAAGAGCGCTGGCGTCCACGGCTGATTGGCCGTCGCGAACCAAGCCGTCGACCGGGACCTTCGCGCCCGGCTTCACCACGACCAGATCGCCGACCTGCACATCGGCCACCAGCACGCGCACTTCTTGCCCGTCGCGCAATACCCAGCAGCGGGTTGGGAACAGTTCGGCGAGCTTGCGAATGGCGTTCTGCGTCCGGCCAAAAGTGAACGCTTCCAGGCATTCGCCGATCAAGCCAATGACCACGACCTCGGCGGCGACGAGCGGTTCGTTGATGAGAATGGCGGCGATGCAGGCGACGGCCAAGGCAAGATCGGCCCCGACCTTGCCTTCAAACAGACTTTCGAGCGATCCATAAAGCACGCGCGCCCCGCCGATCACGGCCGCGATCAGGGCATAGCGGACTGCGAAGATCTTGTTGGCGTAAACCGGCAGACCGAGATCGAACGAGTTGAGCCACGATGACAGGTCCGGCCAAAGATCGCGGCCGACGAGTGCCACCAGCAGGCCGGTGAGCAGATAAAGCCCAGCGGTGCGCGGCGGCGCGAAGGCCTCATCCACGTTGGAGAGTTCGCGGTGCATGGAAGGTAGTTTCGAGGATTTCGATCAGAGTTTCAAGCACGAGCCCCGGTTTACGTTTCGCGCTCGCCGTCCAAGCAAGACCGTTTAACCGCGACGCGGAGTCCTCGGAGCGGAGCGCG
>JBGQCZ010000120.1:0-10400 GCA_041495645.1 Gemmataceae bacterium
CCCACGACGCTAGCGACATGAAAGCTCTGTTTGAGGAGAAGAGCGCCTACCCAGTAGCCGCGGCCTACTGCGTTGCTGGCAAGAAGGCAGAATTGGCGACCTTATTGGACAAGCTGGAATCGATTAAGAAGAGTGCCACTGCGAACGATGTCGTCATTCTGTTCTTCTCAGTCCATGGCGGGACTGGCAAGAAGGGGAATTTCTCGGTGGACATGACCGACAAACCTCTCACCGGCAAAATGCTGGCCAAAGCCTTCGATGAGATCAAGGGGAGCGTCGTCCTGTTGATGGACACCTGCGAGGCGGGCGGCATGCTCAGCCACCCTTCCACTAACCCGAACGTATGCGTCATGCTCGGGTGCAAGGCGAATGAGGAAACGTCCGGTGGCAAGCGTAACCCGTTGCACGGATATTACGCCAACGCGATCTATGCGGCCCTCTCCGGAGCCGGTGTCAGAGACAAGGATGGAAACCTGAGTCTACGAGAACTCGATCGATACCTACTGGACCCCAGGCACGTGAGAGACTCGGAACACCAGCACGCTGTCTCGTCCTTACCCAAGCATATGGGCGGGCTGAAGGTTTTCAAACGCTGAGTGGGTAGCAACAAGGCACGCCTTCCATGCAACATCGCTTGCATCTTGCATCCGGCTGGCGACCTGGCGGAGCGTGCGGAGTTCCTGTTCCATCGGCGGGGTCGGCGTGGGTCGTTCGGTGAGGGCGAAGCGAGCTGCCTCGCGGGCTTCGACGGGATCGGACTTCTTGCCGCCGAACAGGGCGGCGCGATAGTTCTTGTTGCGTTGCGGATCGCCGCAGGAAACCGTCACGGCGGCGTTGGCGAGCCGGGCGGCGTGAGCGGCCGTGTGCGACCGTGAGGGAGTACAGGAAGTGCAGCAGGTTGTCGGCATACTGCCCCGCCGCATCGAGACGAATGACGAACTCGACGCGCATGGCGTTGGGCGAGGATACTCCCAACGAGCAGTTCGGAATGAAACTGAACATACAACTTGACCGGGGCCGCAGCACGGCGCTCTCTGGTTCACGGCTTCCCGGCGGCCCCGGCAAGTGAGCTTTACTGTTAGCTGGCAATGAGGACGATCGTGGCTCCGATGACATTCCAATACTTTGCGTACGGCTCGAACATGTTCACGCGTCGGCTTACCGCGGCAGATCGGGCACCATCCGCAAAGCCGGTTGGAAGTGGGTATGTCGAAGGCCGACGCCTCACCTTTTACAAGGCGAGTCAGGATGGCTCCGGGAAGTGCGACGCGGAATCAACCGGGACGAAGACCGACCGAGTCTACGGCGTGATCTTCGAGATTGCCTCAACCGATAAGGCCGCATTGGAAAAGGCCGAGGGTGTGGGAAAGGGGTACGCCGAGAAACCCGTCGAAGTCGTCACTGTTTCAGACAAGGTCAAGCTCATGACATACATCGCAACGAAGAAAGAACCGGTTCTGCGGCCATATCACTGGTACAAGGCAATCACCGTTGCCGGCGCAGTGGAACACGGGCTCCCGAATAACTACGTGGAATGGCTTAGGGCGGTCGAATCCATCGAAGATCTAAATCCGGAGCGTCGTGCAAAGAATGAGGCACTGCTGTTTGCCAGCTAACCACGCGTTCAAGTGGACGAGCGAGCGGCCTTCGCGCTACGCGCTCTGGGCGCTCGCCGCTCAACTTGGTCGTTGGGCTGTGATCCAGTGAGGCGTCCGGCAAGCGTCGCACGGTCGGTTGTCGAAGCCAGGAGAGCCGACTGCCAAAAGCCCGGCGGTCCGGCGTCCGAATCGGCGGTTTCGGCATTTGGTCGCCATTTTCCGGGTCCGCTGCCTATCCGGTATATGGCCTCGATAGTCAATAGCCGCACCGCGAAAAGCGGAGTAATTCGGTCCATTTTTGTGTGTCGCGGATGAGGATTGACGCTCCGTTCACTTCGGCATCGGGGGCGTTCGGCGCTTGGGCGTCCGCGCGAAGGCGGCGACAAACAATTCGATCTTACACTCGTTACGAAGCTCTGATTCGTAACGCACGCTTCCGAAGGCCCGCTTCACGGGCTGGCGCGGCTTGGTGCCAATTCAAAATCCCCAGAAGTACGAGTCGCGAATTGGATCGCGCGATCGAAGAGCGCGGACGACCTGGCATGAGTCGCTTCGCGAAGAAGAGCTTCGTAACAAGTTGAACGGTCACAGCGCAATTGTCGGGCTTGGTTCCGCCACGCAGTCATTTATCGCTTGTCCGTCCCGTCTGCACCCGGCCCCTTGAAATACCGCTCCGCATACTTCAAAAATGTCGGCCAGTTCGGGCCGGAGGTGTGTCCGCCGCTGTGTTGGCGGAAGGCGACTTCGCCATCGGTCAGGGCGGTTTCCTGGGCGGGGAACTCGCCCGTTCCCAGGTTCTTTTTGCCGAGGAGCTTGTACACCGGGCCGGCGCCCACTCCGGCCAGGAACATGCCTTTCGCGTCCACCCAGCCGTCGCCGTTGGTTGCGCCGGCGCTGATGAACACCGGGCGCGGGGCGCACATGGCGACCAGTTCGTGGGAGTCCACGGGCAGGTCGTCCCACTTGAGCGGGCCGGCGTATTTGAGGAAGTTGCCGGCCATCCAGTGGTACTCGCCCGAGCCGGCGACGTTTTCCACCAGTTCACCAAAGTTGCGGCGATGCAATTTCACGCCGCCTTCGCCGGAAGAGCCGATGAAACCGATGGCGAAACGATCGTCGTAGGCCATGGCGACAATCGCCGCCTTGCCATACCGCGACATGCCTTCGATGCCGACTCTCTTGGCGTCCACGCTCTTATCGGTTTCAAAATAATCCAAGGCGCGGCTAGCGCCCCAAGCCCAAGCACGGAGCGCTCCCCAATCGTCTGCCTTGCGCGGCTGACCCTTGTTGCATAGGCCGATGATGCCCTTCGTCAGGCCCGCGCCGTTGTCGGCCTGAACGCTGTTGGGAACGATGATGGCATAACCCCAGCCTTTGGCGAGGACCTGTTGCTGCCAGGTGGGACCGCCGCGCCCGCCGGGCGGCGGGCCGAATCCGCGCCCGCCGAAACCGAATTCCATGATGACCGGCACCGGCCCCTTCGCGTCCGCCGGCGTGGTCAGCGTCAGTTGGATGTCGACGGTGATCGGCGAGTACGACGAGTTATCGACGTGACCAACGAGCCGCTTCGTGACGACCGGGACGTCGCCGACCGCCTGCTTCTCGGTGGCCGTTACCTCCCATTTCACTTTGGGAGTGTCCTTGGGAACGCGGCCGTAAATCTCACGGTCGAAGTCCTCGACGATCTCCGGCCGCCGCTGCTTCCACCACATCTCGGCCGTTGTGACTTTCGGCCCATTCTTGAGCAGCAGCGGGTCCGGCAGGTTCAGGTTCTGGTTCGCCTTGGACTCGTCGTAGTTGGCGGCATTCGGGGCGTTGCGATTGCTTCCGTTCGCGCCCGGCCGGAGTTTGTCGATTTTCAGCAGTTCCATCATCCGCTTGTGATCTTCCTGAGCGGTGAGTTGCACCGGCAGAGCCGGCTTGTCGGCATCGTGCTTCTTGGGTTCGTCTCCCAAAGCCGATGTGATACTCGTCAACGCGGACAGAGCGAGGCCCAAGAACCATCGCTTCGATCGCAAGATTGGCTCGGACATTGTTAACCCCGGTACGGCAAATGGCGATTCAATTCTTCCTCGGTCTGAGGAAGCAATTTCCGCTATGACCGAACGGCATTGGTTTTGACGACTTGGCCCGTTGAACAACGGCGCGGGTGGCCGGTTTCCCGACGGCGGAGGCCTGGGCGTGGTGACCCGCCGAAGATTGAGCCGGCTTCAGCCAACAGCCGACGGCAATGAACATGCAGGCGACCAAGTGCAGGAAGAGCACGGCGGCGACGGCTTTGCGGACGGTTTGATTGCTGTGTCTCATGGCAGACCCTCGAACGGTGGGCGAGAAAGGATTGTCCCGCGCAAGTTAGGCGCGGTCAAGTTGATCCCGGCGAGTCTTTTTTTCTTGGTTTGCCTCTCCCCGGACTAAGGGTACTTGCGTATACTTAGTGGGCCGATCGGTCATTCGCTCTTTGTGCGCGCTCGGGTGAGGGAAGAATCATGTTGAAATCAGTTTCGATCATGTCGTGGAACTCGGTTTTCGGCTGCGAATCCCGGCCATCCAAGCCAGTTGCCAACTCAACTTCGCGTGGCGCAACAGTTTCCAAGAAAGCAACAAAAACAACAATTTGTTTGCGGGCATGCTCTGCGCGAAGCAACATGTCGTGCGGCAACGAGTTACGAGCTGGTTTGATGCGAGTGGGCGGAATGAATTGTTGTTTTTTGTTGCTCTCGTGGATTGGTCCGGTCGGTCCATTCAATTCGTGCTTGCCGTTCTCAACCGCCACCTGTTTCGTATCTTCTCTCTGTTCGCCACGGTCCATGCTTTCGATTTTCGCGAGGTTCGTATGCGAAGTGCGATACTGCTAAGCGTTGCGATTTTGTTGTCCAACGCCTTGGTGCAAGCCGCTGAGGTCGACGACGCGCTGGCCGCGATCAAGGCCGTCAAGCGTGAAGGGGCCGGCAATGAAACGGCGGCGGCGCGTTGGAAAGAACTGGTCAAAGCCGGACCGGCGGCGATTCCTTCTATTCTGGCGGCCTTTGACGGGGCCGATGCCACGGCCGCCAACTGGTTCCGCTCCGCCGTCGATGCCATTGCGGAAAACGAGGGGAAGGCCGGCCGCAAGCTCTCGGCCGATACGCTCGAATCGTTCGTGAAAGAAGCCAAGAACGATCCACGTGCCCGGGTGTTCGCATTCGAATTGCTCGACCGCACCGACCCCGATGCGCGGAAGCGAATCCTTCCCGTGATGATCAACGATCCGGGGGCCGGGATTCGCCGCGAAGCAATCGAGCACGCCATCAAGGCCGCCGATGTTTCGAGCGACAACAGCAACGAAAAGCTCCGCGCGGCGTTTGGCAAGTTGTTTGTCGCCGCACGCGATGTCGAGCAGGTCGAGGCCATTGCCAAGAAGCTCAAAGCGATCGGCGCCGGCGAGCCGGACGTCATCAAGCATCTGGGCCTCATCACCCGCTGGGAAGTCGCCGGGCCGTTCGACAACAGCGGGCTCAAGGGGTTTGCCGCTCCGTTGCCGAAGATCGAGGCATGGAAAGAGCACGCAACCGGGCACGATCGCGGGTTGGTGGACCTCTATACGGCGACGGGAAAGACCAAAGGCGTGAAGGACAAGAAGAAGGACGGCGTCTACGCCCTTTGCCGCACCGTGATCGAATCGCCCACCGAGCGCCCGGCCCACATTCGCGCCGGCACCGAAAACGCGATCAAAATTTATTTCAACGGGCAGGAAATGTTCGGCCGCGAGGAATATCACCACGGCCAAAAGCTCGATCAACACGTTGCCAATGTGACGCTGAAGAAGGGCAAGAACGAAATCCTGCTCAAAGTGCTGCAGGACGAGGCGACTCAAGAGTGGACGGTGGACTGGCATTTTCATTGCCGCGTGTGCGATGAAATTGGCGGGGCAATTCCCATGACGGTTGTTACCGCGCCGAAGGCGATTCCGGTCGCACCGAAGCCGATGCCGATGGAGGACAAGAAATGAATTCGCTTCGAACTATTGCTTGCATGCTGATTGTTGGGACTGTCGCTTCCGCCGCCGAGTGGACCCAATTTCGTGGCAACGGTACGGCGGTTTCGAATGAAACCGGATTGCCCGTGAAGTGGGGCAAGGATCAGAACATCCGCTGGAAGGCCGAACTTCCGGGACGCGGTTTGTCGGGCGTAGTCGTGGCCGGCGGGCGCGCCTACGTCACGGCTTGCGATGGGCCGGATCAGACGCGCTTGTACGTGTTGTGCTTCGATGCCAAGACCGGGACGAAGCTCTGGCAACGGTCGATCTGGGCGACGGGCGGAACCAATTGCCATCCCAAGACGAGCATGGCCGCGCCGACGCCCGTGGCCGACGGCAAAGCCATCTATGCTTTGTTCGCCACCGCCGACCTCGTGGCCTACGACACCGATGGCAACTTGCTTTGGTATCGGTCGCTCACAGGCGATTATCCCACGATTACCAACCAGGTCGGCATGGCCTCATCGCCGGTCCTGGCGCCCGGCGCGCTGATCGTGCCCATGGACAATAGCGGTGAGTCGTTTCTGGCCGGCATCGACCTGAAGACTGGCAAGAACCTTTGGAAAGCCGAGCGGCCGCGTGAAATCAACTGGGCGACGCCGGCCATCCGCACGGCGGGCGGCAAGACCGAGATCATTTTCCAGGGGCAAGAAGAACTCGTTGCCTATGACGCGACCAATGGCCAGCGGCGCTGGAGTTACACGGGCGAAGGCGGGCGGTCCTCAATTCCATCGCCGATTGTCGGACCCGATGGCGAGGTGCTGACGCCGGGCGGCGATCTGGTGGCGCTCAAGCCGGCTGAAGAAGGTCAGACGCCGACGGTCCTGTGGAAAGCAAGTAAACTGAAGGGCGGCGGCTACCCGACGCCTTTGTACTACCAAGGGTGCGTCTACGCGCTTAATTCGACCGGTATTCTCGTCTGCGGCGATGGCAAGGACGGCAAGGAGCTTTGGAGGGAACGAGTCAAGGGGCCAATCGCCGCCTCGCCCGTCGCGGCCGACGGCCGGATTTACATCGTGAACGAAAAGGGCCTCACCAGCGTCGTGAAGCTTGGTGACAAGCCTATGATCGAGGCGGAAAACGACCTCGGCGACGACATTCTCGCCACGCCGGCAATCGCGAACGGCTGCATCTTCTTGCGTTCGGACAAATTCCTGTATTGCATCGGTTCGAAATAACGACTGGCGGGAATGCGACCATGTTACCCGATGATCCCGTGCACGACTTTCCCGTAAACATCGGTCAAGCGTTCGTTCCGGCCCTGATGGAAGTAGGTCAGCAGTTCGTGGTCGATGCCGAGCAGGTGCAAAATCGTCGCGTGGATGTCGTGCAAGTGCACTGGGTTTTCGACGGCCTCGAAGCCGAACTCGTCGGTCTTGCCGTAAGTTACCCCGCCCTTCACCCCGCCGCCGGCGAACCACATCGAGAAGCCGTACGGGTTGTGGTTGCGGCCTGGCTCGCCCTTGCCCTCGCTGAACGGCATGCGGCCGAATTCACCGCCCCAAACAATCAATGTCGAATCGAGCAGCCCGCGTGCTTGCAGATCGGTCAGCAACGCGGCGATGGGTTGATCGACCTCGGCGGCGTGGCGGCCGTGGTTTTTGATGATGCTTTCGTGCGCATCCCAGGTTTCCTCGAGGTGCCCGCCGCCTGAGTAAAGCTGCACGAAGCGCACGCCGCGTTCGATCAAGCGCCGGGCCACGAGGCAATTCCGGCCAAACTCGTCGGTTGGCGCTTGGCCCACGCCGTACATATCGAGCGTCGACTGCATTTCCTTGGTTAGATCGACCGCCTCGGGCGTGGCGGACTGCATGCGATAGGCGAGTTCATAGCTGGTGATGCGCGCGGCGAGGTCTTGCCCGCCGGGCCGGGAGTCAAGATGCTCCTGGTTCAACTTCGCCAACAAATCGAGTTGATTGCGTTGCGCTCTCGGGTCGAGATGGGCGGGACCGCGCAAGTCGAGAATCGGATCGCCGGTCGGCCGAAACAAGGTTCCCTGAAAAGCGCCCGACATGAAGCCGCTCGACCAGTTGGGTTGCCCGCTGATCGGCCCGCCGCGCTTGTCGAGCACCACCACATAACCCGGCAGGTTCTGATTCTCGCTCCCAAGGCCGTATGTCACCCACGATCCGAGCGACGGGCGGCCGATGAAGGTCTTGCCCGTGTTCATGGCGACGAGCGCCGAGCCATGCGCGTGGCTATCGGTGTGGCAAGAATTGACGATTGCCAGCTTATCGGCGTGTTCGCGGACTTTCGGGAAGAAATCGGAGATCATCAACCCGCTCTTGCCGCCAGGCTGAAACGGGCGGAACGCCGGAGTGAGGAAGCCGACCTTGCGCCCGCCGGAGTTGATGTACTTCTTGCCGTCTGGCAACGGTTGCCCGGCGCGCTTTTGCAGTTCCGGCTTGTAGTCGAAGGTGTCGACTTGCGAGGGGCCGCCGTTCATCATTAGGAAGATGACGGTCTTAGCCTTCGATGAAAAGTGCGAGGGTTTCGCGCTATCAGCGTGCGCCTTCTGAATGAACCCATCCGCCGCAAGCATGCTCGTCAGGGCCACGCCGGAAAAGCCCGCACCCATCTCCCACACGAACTCGCGCCGCGTTTGGCGGCAAGGAAACAGCGAACGCATCGGCACTCCTCAAATCGGCCTGCACGCGAATTGTACCCCAGCTTGGAGTTGGTTCAAGCACGCCAATGACCTTCATTGGTTCAAACGGAAAAGCAGCCGAATTCTCGCTGGTATATAAACGATCAATTAATGCCAATTAAGTATATAATCATATAAATTTTAACGCTATTAATCTTATAAGTGTTCATTATACAACAAATAAATTGTTATTAATTATATTTATATGTTGACCGATTTAATGAACACATATATACTACAAATGAAAATGGAACACGGGGCTTACTACTGAGGTGTTTGGTCCAGCCGGAACAAGGAGTTGAACCATGGAAACCTGGCGAAAAGTGTGGCGCGACGGATTTGTTCCGTTGCTCTCCACCGTGGGGCTGCAGGCGTTGCGGTCCGCACTGATTCACGATGACCGTCGCCTCTTGCAAGGCGTGACTACTTCACCGTCGCCAATTTCTTGCCAGCGTGACTGGCCGGTCGATGGCACCTGCGCCGTCGGCTTCTGCGCCTGGCACGGCGAAGGAATCGATACGATTGGCGAAATTGAACAGCACTTTGCCGAGTCTTGCCGCGAAGCCGATCGGCGTCTCGGCGAGCCGGGCGCCTGCCGTTACTTCTTGAATTGGTTTGACGATGCGCCGCGCGACCAGATGCGCCGAGCGCTTCTCGAAGAAGTTGAACTCAACCTCGCCGACCGCTTCCCAATCGACGACGCCGAATTCCCCTTTTCCCTGCAAACGAAAGCCGCGTGAACCCAAACTGGAGGCCGAGAGATGATGTGTCGCAATTGCCAAAAGTCGAAAGCCAACCGTCCGCGAGGCCTGTGCTGGACCTGTTATTACACGCCCGGCGTTCGCGATCTGTTTCCGTCGACCAGCAAGTTCGCCCGGCGCGGCGTCGGCAACTTCAACGGCAACACCCCGTTGCCCGACGAACCGACCGATGCTTCTCCCGGTTCCGATGCCAAAATCATGATACTGATGGAACGAGCCGCCAAGCGCCAATCGCTGTTCCATCCACTGGATTCGATCTTCGCGAGCGATCAATCCGCGCTCGAAGCGATTGCATTGCGCCAAGCGAGTTGAAACGGGCAAAGCAGCGGAAACCGAGGACCGACAGCATTTTCGGTCCTCGCGTTTTCTCGCGCTAGCGCGATTCCCCTTGCCTGATTCACCCATTCCACGCTATACCCCATCCTTCGAAATTCCGGCGGATGAGGTGCGCTCATGGCGGCGATTCTGGAAGTAAAGGGGCTGGTCAAACGGTTCGGGCGGCGGACGGTCGTGGATGGCGTCAGTTACGAGGTTCATCCGGGCGAAGTCGTGGGCTTGCTGGGCCCGAACGGCGCCGGCAAGACCACCAGTTTTCGCATGTCGACCGGGCAGCTTCCACCGAACGACGGCCGTGTGTTCTTCAACGGCACCGACGTCACCGAATTGCCCATGTATCAGCGCGCCCGGCTGGGGATGGGTTATCTGTCGCAAGAGCCGAGCATTTTTCGCCGGCTTACGGTCGAGCAAAACGTCTTGGCGATTCTCGAAGCGTTGCCGCGATCGCGCAGTCTCGGTCGGCGACTGTCGCGCCGCGAGCGCTGGCAACGAACCGAGGAAGTTCTGGTCCAGTTCGGCCTGGGTCACGTCCGCAAGAACAACGCGGCCCGTTGTTCCGGCGGTGAAAAGCGCCGCCTGGAAATCGCCCGCTGCCTCGCCTGCGAACCGCTCATGATTTTGCTCGACGAGCCATTCGCGGCCGTCGATCCGCTCACCAAGACTGATATCCAACAAGTCGTCCGCGGACTGGCCCAAGCTGGAATCAGCATCCTCGTCACCGATCACGACGTGGATCGCGTGCTCGAACTGGCCGACCGCATTTACCTCATCACCGACGGCCAGGTCCGCTGTCACGGCACGCCGTCGCAAATCGTCCGCGATCGAACCGCCATCGAGCAATATCTCGGCAACCGGTATCTCAACCGCGATTTCTCCAGACAGGCCGATTCGCAACCTGTCCATCGCGTTGACGCCGCTCCGGAGCGAATGGTTCCGCACCTGCTTGAGGAGGAGCGCGTCCGCCGGCTCGTCGAGGGGCTGATGGGCGACGACGAGCAATTTCGCGAGTGCTTCCTGAATTTGGTGACGCTCGGTGAAGTGAC
>JBGQCZ010000121.1:0-10397 GCA_041495645.1 Gemmataceae bacterium
CTGGGTTCGCACGTCGTAATCGGTCAATCTCGATAAGTGCCTCGCGAAACCCGGACCATGATCCAGTCCGGCACCCAATACGTGAACTTCACCAACCGCTGCATCGGCCACGGGAAGTTGAAGACCTTTTTCTTGTGCCGCAAAGCACGTGCGATTCGCCGGGCCGCGTCGTCGGCTTCGAGCAGAAACGGCATTTTGAACGAATGCGGCTCCGTCATCGGTGTTTTCACGAAGCCCGGACAAATGCAGGTGACCGCGATACCTCGCTTGCGAACCTGCAGACGCAGGCTTTCAAGATAAACCTTCACCGCCGCTTTGCTCGCGCAATAGCCGCCTTGCCCAGGAAAACCCTTGTACGCCGCGAGGCTCGACACAGCCGCGATATGCCCGCTTCCCCGGTTCAACATCGCCGGCAGCACGGCCTCGATGCAATAAACCACGCCGAACAGATTGATGCGCATCATGCGCTCAACCTCTTCGACGTTCATCGGATCGATGCGCGTCTCCGTGCCCGATCCGGCACAGGCCGCCAGAAGATCGATCGGCCCGAGCCGTTCGGCCAAGCGATGAATCGCTTCAACGGTGGGCGCACGCTCAATAACGTCCGCGGCCTCGAATTCCGCAATGCCGCCCGACGCGCGAATCTCGCCGGCCAGTTTCTCCAGCGCTTCGCGCCGCCGGGCCATCAGGCCCACGCGATAGCCTTCACGCGCCAGTTCCTTCGCCAGGCACGAGCCGATCCCACTCGATGCCCCCGTCACCACCGCCACCTTCGCCGCGCTCATCCGTTTCTCCACAATTTCACTTGACCGAACCTTGTCGTAACCGATTCCCCAATTCGCCGATCCGTCGCCGGCATTCTTTGTGCGCCGCCGCGTAGCCATCCGCCGTGACCTTCGCAGTCTTGAGATAGTCGAGCACAACCGCTTCAGCAGCGACGAATTCGGCGCAGGTCCTCGCCGCCGTTTCGGCAATCGCGAGCGGAATCGTCGTCACGCCATTGCGGTCGCCCTGAAGCAAGTCGCCGGGATGAATCACCACGCCGCCGACGCGCACCGGCACACTAATTTGCTCGATGCGGCAATAGCCGTGAGCGCTAATGGTGCCGCCGGTGAAACACGGGAAGTCTAGCGCTTCGACTTGATCCAGATCGCGGCCCGCTCCGCTCGTAATCAACCCGACCGACCCGAACGCCTTGTAGGTGCCGCACATCACCTCGCCGAAAGTCGCCGATACGGGCGGATCGTCCAAGTCCTGAAACACCACCACGGACGGCTGCGGCAAACTCGCGAACGACGCCACTTGTTCGGCCAAACCAGAATAGACATCGCCGCTTCGCGGCGCCTCCGCCGATCGAAACGTCGCGGTTGCGGCGAAACCAACCATCGGCGGCAATTTCGGATAGCACGCCTGAATGCGGGCATCCAGATAGCCCGCCGTGCGCGGCCGCAGGTCGAACAGCTCGACCACGTTGCAAATGGTCGGCGTGTCGTACTTTCGCAGCAGATTCAGAACGTCAGCGGATACGGGACCGGCGGACATAAGAACTCCTCGCGAACGCGGAATGCGCTGTGGAGCATTGTAAGGAAAGCGCCAATTCAATCGATTCCGTACAACGACTTGATTCGATCGACGAGAGAAGGCGATGGCGCGCGAAATCACGGTTCGAGAATTGGCCGATCGGCGGGCGAAGGGTCAAGCCCTCTATCTGCTCGACGTACGCTTGCCCGAGGAGCATGCAATCGCGGCGCTGCCGCAGAGCGTCCTGATTCCCATGCAGGAACTCCCAAGCCGCTGGTCCGAGATTGATGCGCCCGCTGGGACCGAAATCGTGGTCTATTGCCATCACGGTATTCGCAGCCGCATGGCCGCAAATTTTCTCATGCAATGTGGTTTGAACGAGGTTGTCTCGCTCGCCGGCGGCATCGACGCCTGGTCGGAACTGATCGACCCGAAAATGCCCCGCTACTAACGATTCGATCGGAACCGCAATTCGCGATCGGTGTTGGATGGAGTAGAGTTCCAAGTCGCCAATCCCGATGCTTCGCCCGTCTGGAGTACAAGCCGTGATGCGATCCCTCGTGCTGGCCGCGGTGGCGAGTTTGGTGCTTTCCTTCGGCGTTCGGGCCGACGACAAACCGGGTGTGGATAGGCCCGGCGCCAGGAAACCGGGAGCAGGCAAGCGCGGAGCGGGCGGCGGCATGATGCTCGCGAAACTGTTCGAGAAAGCCGACGCCAACGGCGATGGCAAGGTGTCGCTCGAAGAATTCAAGAAAGCGATTGCAAACGCCCCGCAAGGCCGGCTAAAAGACAAGCCCGAAGCCGCGGCAAAGCTCTTCAAGCATTTCGACGCCGACGGCGACGGCTTCGTGACCAAGGAAGAAATCAAGAAGGCGTCGGAACAGATGGCCGAACGCGCCAAGAACGGCGCCGGCAAGAAACCGGGCGAAAAGAAAGCCGATAAGTAAGATCGGGATGGGACCATTTTTCACCCGCAACATCGTGAGCGGCGCGTCCATCGCGCCGCTTTCTTTTTCGCTATCTGGCCGCTTGCAGTCGCGCCAAATTGCCCTTGCGACCCAACCGACCCCGCTCTATATAATGCCCAGTGCCCGAACATTCCCCGATAGCTCAATGGTAGCAGCGGCCGGCTGTTAACCGGCAGGTTGTAGGTTCGAGTCCTACTCGGGGAGTTCCCGGTTTCCGCACTGAATCGCACGATGTCGAATCACCCCGCAAAACCCCTGAGATTTCAGGGGTTTTTTGCATTACTTGCGGATACGTGCGGGGCAATGCGGATGCTTGCTGCGTCGGCTTTTGCGTCGGGCGCGCGTCGGAATCTGCGTCGCCATGCGCTGCCTCCTCGAAGTGATTGTCGGTGACTTGCAAGTAATGTTTCGCGGCGATGAGAGCCGAATTGCCGATCCAATCCGTCACGACGTGCATCGGGAACCGTTCGGCCAGTTCCGTCTCGCGGCTGGCCCGCAGGTTGTGAAATAGTTTTGGCCACGGCGTTTCGCCAGCGCGGCGGATAATTCGCATCATCTGCGTTCGCAGGTTTGCGTTTGTGTCGCGGTAACGGCCGATAACGTGAACGGTGCCAGGCGGAGCTAAGTCGAATGCCTCTTCCAGAAAGGGACGCAATTCGGGAAACAGTGGAACCCAACGCATCCCACCGTCTTCGTGATGTTCTGTCTTCGAGCTTCGGACCAGGAATCGCGAGCGCTCCCAATCCACGTCGGACCAGGTAAGAGCCAAGTGCTCGCTCGGACAGCGCAGCCCGCCCCAGCGGGACAGGGCGATGATGAGGCGCCATTCGCTGTCCGGGGCGGATTCAATCACACGATTTATCACTTCTGGCGTTATGAAGAATTTGCGGGCAGCGTTCGTTTGCTGTGGGGCCTTCACGTCAACGAAGGGATTTTCCTGAGCCAGTTTCGACCGGACCGCGTTGCGGTAAAACTGCTTGGCCCGCCGGACCGTGCGCCCCACGGTTGCAAGTGCGTACTTACCCTTCATGTGAAGCGCCCAATTATCGGCATCGCCGGGGCTGATGCTGTTGAGGTCACGCTCGCGGCCAAAGAACTCCGTCAGCCGGCGGGCGGCGACTTCGAGATTGCACTTAGTGCTTGGTTTGGCATCGTTGCGTCGGGCAATGAACCCGTCGAGAAACTCACCCAGCCGAGGCACCGGGCGAGCCTGTTGCACTTCGATCAGTCCACATGTGGCCAACTTGTCCAGCATGGCGGGCGATAGCTGGCCCAGCCAGACGCTGGTCTCGCCGTCCAGCGCCAGCCCGCTCTTGCGAGCGGAGAGCAGATTCTTCAACTTGTCGCGAAATGACTGCGCCTGCTTCATCGGAATGGCGCCCAAGCGGATGGTCTTTCGCCTCTGATCAAGTCCCATGAAAAGGATGCGCCGGTTGCCAGCGTTGTCTGTCGAGATACTCGTCATTTCAATCCTCGGTGAGAAGCGTGCTGTCCCGGTTTCAACGGGCAATCAGATGCTTACGAAGGTAAACAGAGCCCACACAATACGGCGGAGCGTCAAAATCCGTTGGGGATCAGTTATTCTCGCGTTCATTAGAGCTCGACGGAGTCGGAAGCGGCCACATGGCGACGTAATACCACCTGGTCGCGCCCGTCCAAGTCCACATGTAGGCATCGCTGAGCTTGCATGGGCGGCCTGCGGAATCCTGCCAATACAGAATGCTCCCATGGGGAACGATCGGGCCATCTGGGTCGAATGGTGTCGTCACGGTTTCGCGGGCCGCAGCGTTTGTTGCAACTCCAATTGGTTCTGCCTTCCTCGACGGCCCTTCCTCCGAGCGGACCGTCGCCGAGGGAGACGGCGAATCCGCCATGGGCCCGACCAGACTCTCAACCGGGGGCGATTTCAACCAAGTCGGGGGCCAAGTGGTTCCTCGTGGTTCGGGAACCAAAGCACTGCACTTATTATTCTCTTCCGTTCTCATTTCAGCCTGCCTTTCGCCGCGCGATAAATGCAATGGGGTGGTTCGGGAACCACGGGGAACCAAAGTCCGAATCAGGCCAGGGCTATTCCCTCGTAGACATACACGCGGCTTTCGTCCCTTCGCGGATAACCCTCACCCAGGTTCGGAACCACGGCCCGCAGATTGCGGCCAAACGTCGCTGAGTCGCCGGGCCGGTCCCGGCCCTGTTCCTCACACCAACTCTGCCACGCCTTGAAGAGAACTTGCTTTTCGACGGTGCAACCCGGTCCTACCTTGCAGCGGGCCCGCACAAATGCGCCCACGGGACTGGAGAGGTTTTCCAAATCTGTGAGCATTCCCTTGCCAGTGTCGGGCTGAACAAAATGGCTGCGCTGTCGCAACCGTTGCCAACCGTCGATCGCCCAAAGGAGAATGCCGGGCAATTCTGCCAAGAGGCGGTCGGTTAGTTCGTTGTTTTCCCGACCTAACCAAGTTTGCGTTAGTTGCAACAGGATCATTCGACTAGCGAGCGCTCCGCTTGCGTCACCCAGTTTGGGAAGCTCGTTTGTCAGGATCAAGAATCGCGCAAGCAGTTTTGCCGTCACCGGGGAAAGGTTTTTTCTGTCGATGGTAAGAGCGTCTTCGCCGGAGATGGATAGTAATCGCTCCGTGATGGCGGCCATATCGGAACGACCGCCAAGTCGGGCATCCTGGATCATTGCAACGCTCTTCCCCAAAAGTGGCCAAAGGCCGAAGTTCGTACCCAGACTGGAAAGCGTCGGGCCGGCCACATTTTCTGGTCCCACCAAACCCCGGATGACGCGTGCGATCGTGCCTTTACCGCTTCGCCTCGGTCCAACCAGTAACAGGATTTTCTGTTGCCGCGTGTCCGTGGTCAGGTAGTAGCCGCACCATTCTTGCAAAGTCCGAATGCTCTGAGGATCGTCGGGCCAGAGCATGGTAAGGAAATCGAGCCAAATCGAGGGTTTCGGCGCGTTGAGGTCGAAGTCAAAGTCGAGAGCGTGCGAAGAGAAATACCGCGGTGTGGGCGAAAAGAAATGTGGTTTTCCGGCAACGAGGGACGGCAGGTGAACTAGCCCATTGCGGCACGCTAGCATTTCGAAGGGCGGGAACGGGCCTTCGCCTTCCAGCCATGTCGGTGCGTGCACGCGTGCTGGCAAAACGGTCATGCTAGCCAACGCATGAGCAACGTCGGCAATCAACCGGCCGGTCACTTTGTGGGCTTTGGGTTTCGCGCCGTCACCGACATGACGTTGCAGAGCAATCAGGTTCAAACGGTCCATTTCCTGTTTGGTGGACGAAGTAAGTTCAGCGCGAATCTCATTTTCTGGAACAATCCGGTATGCGTTCTTTTCCCATCGGTGCCACTCGCTCCGCCAAGAACGAAGCGTCATGCCATCGGGATGCCGGCAACATTGGTCGAGAAACAGTCGCGCCAAGCGGTGCGGATCGTCCTCGGCTTCGAGCGGTTTCAAGTTAGACGAAAGCGCCAAATCGTTAGCACCTTGGACTGACGCACGGTTCATGTCTGGGCCGGGAGCGACTTGCTCGATTGGCAACGTCGGCGGCGAGGGCGTGCCGTTTACCCTTGGCGAGGGCGCAATCGGCGTTGCGCCCTCCTTCATGGGAAACGGACCAACCGTTGTCATCGGTGCGGTCGTCTCGCCGGGCGAATCGATCTTCACGGGCCGGCCTCTGCCAGAGGTTGGTCCACATCAACGGGCGTCCTCGCGGACCGCGCCATGCGTTCGCAATAGTCCTCCAGGTCGCGCAGTCGGTAACGGACCGCGCGGCCGATCAGCACGCGCGGCACCTCACCCCTGTCTCCAAGTCCCCAAAGGGTTCGCTCTGACACAGCCAGCAACAAGGCCGCCTGTCGTGGAGTCAGCAACAACGGGGCGATCGACTCAGCTGTTGTCGAGCCTGCGTGTCTGCCAATTGTCGTATTTGGCGACATATCATTGCTCCGGTCGCAATTTCTTGAGGTAATCCACGCTCGCATTCTTGAACGCGGCGGTGGTTGCAGAGTCTTGCTTCTCGGCTTCCACTTGAGCGTTGAAGCGGTCGATATTGATGACGGAACGGACGGCCTCGTCGAGCCACGTTTCCAATCTGGCCGGCGGGACGGCTTCAAGCTCGTAAGCCGCAGGGCCAAACCGGTTGGCGAACTTCCGGAACCGGCTGCTCGATGGCTTGGCGTCGGCGTTTGGCGGCAACCCAAGCAGCTCGACCTGCTCCGGCTTCAACGCTACTTTGATGGCAATGATTTCTCGCACCCCGAAGTCATCGCGCATGCTCTTCGCGAACGTCTCCGCGATGTCCCAGCCCTCGGGATCGTGGTCACTCAGGAACAGGATGACAAGCTGCTGTTTTCCGCATTGGCTAAAGCGATCGAGCATTGCCTTGCGGGGCGGAAGTGAACTGTAACCCCGGCCAATCGTGAACGGAATGCAATACCTTTCTGCGACCGGCCGGACGATTCCCTCGATGGTCAACTTTTCGCCGACAATCTCGATGTGATTTGGCTGACTCTGCATCAAATCCCGCCAATAGCCGGTGCAGAAACTCTTTACCTCGCGCCGGATGAACGGGCCGACATTGGGGTGTACATCCCAAGTGGTCACAGGTCGCGTCTCGTCGCCGATCGCATCGAAGGGAATCAGCCCGGCCAGCCGCGCCCGCGTCAATAGCTCGCAGACCGCCTTGTAGCTCTTGTGGTTGTTCTTGTAGCGCGACCCCGGCTTCTTCGCGTGGATAAGCGGTGGATCATTCAACAACGCGTAATGAACCCGGCGATCGGAAAGCGGCCAGTAGTCGCGGAGCTCAGCGATGACGTGTTGAATTGCATCAAGGAACGGCTGCTTCGCTGGCGTAATCTTGGACCGTCGTCGCCCGACCCCAAGGCTGAGCGTCTCGGCCTTCACACGCGACGCCTTGGCTCGCTCGGAAACGAGACTTTCGTATGCGCTCTCGGGGTCGGCGAGTACGAGTTGCTCTCGGACCCGCACGTCGGGGCTCTTGTCCCGTTGCGCGTTGTAGGTAACCAGCAGTTTTTCAAACTGTGAATCACTGGAAAGAATCGAGTGACGGCGTGCTCTTAGTGTTTTCCAGCCGAGCCGAATGGCGACCGCCCGGCGCCGGTTCCCGGAAAGGGTGACGTCGTCCAGGGTCAACACGACCGGCTCAAGTTGGCCTTCGGTAGCCATGAGGTAGGCCAGTTCATCAAGGCTTGGATCATTGGGGTCGATGGCACCATAAACCACATCGTTTACGACGGCCGTTTTCATGTCCTCGACGCGAACCTCGAATATTTCGGGACTTGTCCCGTTCTTGCGCACTCCGCGTTTGCGTTTCTTAGTCGACATCGGGCACCACCTTTCGGCAGCGCCGGGCGTCAATGAGGTTCAACTCATACTTGACCATCGCCACGGCTCGGCGCTCGTACAGTCGAAGCGTGCCAGCGCGGGCCGATGGCTTGATGTGCTTTCGTGTGGCGAGAACCCGCAAGACGCGGTGAAGAGGCTCACGCAGCTTTTTCGCGATGACGCCGGGAGTGATAAGTGTCGGGGGATCGTTCATGGCGCAATCCTTGGTGAAAAGTTCCGTTCCCAACCAAGGCGCGCGCTCACACACTGAGGTAACAAAAAGGCTTGGAATTGTGGATTAACGAGCAAAATGAGCGCTCATTACCGACCCCAAAGCGCTCACAGCCTGTTCCGGAAATGGATCTTTCGCGGACGATCCGGGGGATCGCGTTCTAAGGGACTTGGCTCGCCGTCGGAATCTTGATCCGCGATCAACTCTTGCAGTACATGATCTTTTTTGCCCTCACCCAACACAGCTTCGCGGCCAGCCGTAATACTTCTTGTTTTTGGCGAAGGGGCTCGTTTCACCTTGCCGGCGGGGCGCATCTTTTTTGCCTTGACATAGAACAAAGTCTTTTTCCAAGTCACCCAACTGCAACCGATCAACTTGGCTTGCTGGCGCTCCGATAGCGCGAAAAAACCCATGCGCATCTTTCGGGCAAGTCTCATTGCCTCTTCATTTGCTTGCTGAACAGTCATTCTTTGACGATGCGATTTTGCCGCGGGAACAATTGCCTTTAGCAGTTCGACAGCCACTGTCAAGCGCTTGGCAAATGCCGCCGGGGGCATGCCCATGCAAGCATTCGGAGCCAGGCACAATACATCGTCACCATCGAATTCCGGCAAGTACTTGAACCAATCGGCATTTTTTCGAACGCTGCAAGCCAAGTCGTGCAAGCACCCCGCTACCACGTCAAAGCGCGCATCATCGACGCACCATCGTCCGGACAAGATTCCGTCGGCATCAAGGATTGACTCAATTCTGAGCCACCGCTTTGCGATTCGCACAAGCATCTCGGCCCCGGTTTCGTCGAGCGGGCCGTCGGTCGCCCATTCGGCCAACTGACGGGCCTCGGCCAATAGTGGCTCGGCCAGCTTGAGAATCGCAGCCACATCCAATCTGTCCTCCAGCCAACCAAACTCATTGAAGACCGCGAGTGGCTTTCCCGGGCTGGCGTTGAGTCGCTCTACTAGGGTCAGCGAATCGCAGCGAGGTTTGCGCATAATAGAATTCCGGTTGGCCTGCGGTCACCGATCACATTAAGGTGTTTTCGGATGGCTAATCTTCGCTTGACCATCGCGCTACGAATAGCCTAGCTCACGGTCATTCTAGTCGTAGGCGGTACAGCATCCGGTTTCTTGGCCCCACGGCTCACTGGGCATCGGTGGACGATGGAAGAACTGTTGACGGCAGCCAGCGCAGCGTAGAATGTTGGCAACGGGAACGGTGACCAACCAAGGAGAAGAAATGGCACGGAACGAACGGACTAGCAAACGTGTGGCGTCAAATGCCAGCAAGGTTCTTCGTAATCCGCGATCGTCGAAAGCAGCCAAAAGCGCCGCAGCATCGGCCTTAACGCAGGCCCCAAACCGGAAAAAGAAACGCCAGTGAAACTCGTTCTTATCGAATGGTTTGACTCCCATCACATGGCGCATTGGACGACCGACGCTCCATCCACTGCGCCGTTGCTTTGTCGTTCAGTCGGTTGGTTGGTACACGATGGGAAAGACGCCAAAACGCTGGCCCCGCACATGACAGATGAGCCAACTCCGCAGCGCGCGGGCGAAATGACAATTCCAACCTGCGCAATCAAGAAAATGAGACATCTCAAGTAGGCGGCCATGCCCACCCCCTTTGGACCGACTCACCGCACCATCTACACAGCGTTGAGACCACTCATCCCGAACCTCGCGCATTACACCGGACCAGTTCAACCGGAGCCCGACTCCAGTTCACACCAACTGGCCTGATTTCCCGAGCGTTTGAAAGACCATCTGCGGGATTTGGAGACCCGGCGATGGAAGCGGAATCAACGGATCACGCATGGAGGGTTGAAGAATTGCTTTGCGAAAGCGGTTTTGATACTCTGTCGTGAGCTGGAACGTCGGGAGTAGCTACCCGGCGAACGGTCGCCACGTTGTACGGTGTTGACTCCCCATGCGGCGTGGCGACCCGGCCAGTTAGGAGTCAAACGATGGGAAAAGTTCGTTGCGCGGATTGTGGTTTCTGCGGCCCTCGAAGTCGGCTCACAAATAACCTGGATGAAGCCAATGAGGCATACCTTCGTGAAGCGAATTTCGGAGCAATTGTAAACGGCGGACCGCTTTACGGCGGTCCGATTTGTGCCAAATCGCTCATTAGCTTCCCAGCCAGTCATCAGCCAAGCATGGTTGCGGAGATGAATCAGGAACGCGAGTGCAGTGGTTTCTTACAACGGCTTATTGGGCGTACGCCGAAAGAGCATCAGGAAATGGTAGACCGGATTTTGCGTCACTCCCCGGACTGGCGGCGTCAGTAGATTCGCCTAACTGTCTTGTGAATTGGTTACTTGCGTCGA
>JBGQCZ010000122.1:0-10378 GCA_041495645.1 Gemmataceae bacterium
CGCCAAAAACCCAATCCTCCGGTCACTGGGCATTCAATCCGCCGATCCGCTCGGCAACACCTTCTGTCAATAACGCCTCTTGGCCCCGGACGCCGATCGACTATTTCATTCTCACAAAGTTGCAACGAGAGAACCTGACACCGTCGCCAGAAGCAAACCGAATCACGTTGATCCGCCGGTTGTATCTGGACTTGATCGGACTCCCACCCACGCCCCAAGAAGTGGATGCCTTCGTTAACAACCAGGACCCGCGAGCCTATGAGCGTTTGGTCGAAAACTTGCTCGCGTCGCCGCATTACGGCGAGCGCTGGGGCCGCCATTGGCTCGACGCCGCCCGATATGCTGATTCTGATGGCTATGAGAAAGACAAGCTCCGAAAAATCCATTTCTATCGCGACTGGGTTATCGACGCCCTCAACCGCGACCTGCCCTACGATCGCTTCATCATCGAGCAATTGGCCGGTGACCTGCTTCCCGCGGCGACGCAAGACCAAATCGTGGCGACCGGCTTCCTGCGCAACTCGATGCTCAACGAGGAAGGCGGGGTCGATCCTGAGCAGTTTCGCATGGACGCCATGTACGATCGCATGGATGCCATCGGCAAGGGCGTGCTGGGCCTTACCATCCAATGCTCGCAGTGTCATGACCACAAATTCGATCCCATCAAGCAAGAGGAATACTACCGGCTCTTCGCCTTTCTGAACAACGACCACGAGGCCAGTCGCGTCGTTTATACGCCCGAACGGCAAGCGAAGGCGGCGGAGATCAGCCGCAAGATCAGCGAGATCGAAACCGGACTGAAACAGGCCGCTCCCGATTGGCGCGAGCAAATGGCCAAGTGGGAACAAGCCGTGCGAAGGAACCAACCGCAATGGACCGTCTTGGAACTCGAACACTCGGGCGACAATGGGCAGCGCTACATCCGGCAAAACGACGGCTCGTTCCTGGCCCAAGGCTACGCTCCAACCAAGCTGAACGCTACGTTCAAGGCCCGAACCGATCTGAAGGAAATCCGGGCGTTTCGGTTGGAACTTTTCACCGATCCGAACTTGCCCGCCGGCGGGCCGGGGCGGTCGTTTCACGGCCTGTTTGGCTTGACCGAGTTCAAAGTCGAAACCCGCGACGTTCGCGACTCCAGCAAGTCGACCGCGGTGAAGTTCAACAAGGCCACCGCCGACTTTTCCAGCGCCGAAACCGAACTCGAACCGATCTTTGACGATCTCTCCAAACGCAAGCGCACCACCGGGCCCGTTTCGTTCGCCATTGACGGGAAAGATGAAACGGCTTGGGGCATCGATGCCGGTCCCGGCCGCCGCAACCAGGATCGCAAGGCCGTCTTCAGCACCGACCAGAATGTTGCCCATCCCAACGGAACCATCGTGACCTTCACGCTGGTTCAGAATCATGGCGGCTGGAACTCGGACGACAATCAGAACATGAACCTGGGCCGGTTCCGTCTCTCGGCCACCGGCGCGGTCAATGCCGAGGCTGATCCTTTGCCCAAACGCGTCCGCGATTTGCTCGCAACGCCGCAATCCAAGCGAACCACGGCGCAAATGGACGAGGTCTTTTCGTTCTGGATCTCCGCGGTGCCGGAATGGAAGGAGCCACATGAGATTATCCAAGACCTGTGGAAGGAATGGCCCGCCGGTGACACCTCGCTCACACTGTCGCGGCGGGAGGAGCCGCGAGAGACCAGCGTGCTCTCGCGGGGTGATTTCCTCAAGCCGACCAAGAGAGTTCATGCCGGAGTCCCTGCCTTTCTTCACCCGTTGACCGATCCCGACGCTTCGGCCGATCGTTTGACGTTCGCCAAGTGGCTCGTCGATCGCCGCTCGCCCACCACCGCTCGCGTCTTCGTCAACCGCGTCTGGCAGGCCTATTTCGGAACCGGCCTGGTTGCCACCGCCGAGGATTTCGGCCTCCAGAGCGAGAAGCCGTCGCACCCGGAACTGCTCGACCGGCTCGCGGTCGAGTTCATGGAGCCGTCGGAGCCTGGAGCCGCCAAATGGTCGATCAAGCACTTGCACCGCCTGATCGTCAACTCCGCCACCTACCGGCAATCCTCCGTCGTGCCGCTGGGCCTCCTCGAAAAGGACCCCTACAATCGCCTGCTCGCTCGGATGCCGCGGTTGCGGGTTGAGGCCGAAGTCGTGCGGGACTTATCCTTGTCCACCAGCGGGCTGCTCAACCGCAAGATCGGCGGGCCGAGCGTCTTCGCTCCCGCCCCCGCGTTTCTCTTTCAACCGCCGGCCAGTTACGGGCCGTTTACCTGGACCGAAGCGGTCGGCCCGGAACGCTACCGCCGCGCGATTTACACCTTCCGCCGCCGCTCCACTCCGTACCCGGCGTTCCAGAACTTTGACGCCCCCAACGGCGACTTTTCCTGCGTGCGCCGCTCGCGTTCCAACACGCCGTTGCAAGCCCTCACGACGTTGAATGAAACCCTGTTCGTGGAGTGCGCCCGCTTCATGGCCTGGCGCGTGTTGAAGGAAGGCGGAAACAGCGACGACGAGCGCTTGACCTTCGCTTTCCGTTTGTGCGTCGCCCGCCCGCCCGATACCGGTGAAAAAGCCGTGCTGCAATCGTTGCTGAAAAAACAGCGCGAGCGGTTGGCCGACAATCGCGCTGCGGCTTCGGACATCGTGAGCGGCCAGAACGACCCGGGCAAGCTGACCGGCGATGAGGACGTTCGTGAAGTCGCCGCCTTCACGATTGTTTGCCGGGCGATCATGAACCTCGACGAGACCATTACCCGCGAGTGAACCATCCGATGGCGACGATCCGCGACGACTTCAACCAGGAACAGACTCGCTACCTGACGCGGCGCTGGTTCTTCCGCGACTGCGGTGTGGGCTTGGGCGGCATGGCGTTGGCCTCGCTCCTCGGCCGCCACGCGAATGCGGCCAGCCCGCTGGACGCCAGGCTGTCCCAGTTCGCGCCCAAAGCCAAGAACGTGATCTTCTTGTTCATGGCCGGCGCGCCCAGCCATCTTGAACTGTTCGACAACAAGCCGGCCCTGGCCAAGCTCGACGGTCAAGCGCCGCCTCCCGATCTCATTAAGGGCTATCGGGCCGCGTTCATCAACCCGGACGCCAAATTCCTCGGGCCGAAATTCAAGTTCGCCAAGTACGGCCAGTGCGGCGCGGAGCTTTCGGAACTGCTGCCGAACCTCGCGACCGCCGTCGATGACATCGCCATCGTCAAGTCGATGCACACCGACGCGTTCAATCACGCACCCGGCCAGATCTTCATGAACACCGGCTCGCAGATGTTTGGCCGCCCCAGCTTCGGCTCGTGGGTGACCTACGGGCTCGGTAGCGAATCGCAGGACTTGCCCGCCTTCGTCGTGTTCAGCACCGGCAAGAAAGGCCCGAGCGGCGGCAACAGCAACTGGGGCGCTGGTTTCTTGCCGACTTCGCACGGCGGCGTGATCTTTCGCACCGCGGGCGACCCGGTGTTGTTCCTGTCGAACCCGCCGGGGATCGACCGGCAAGTGCAACGCGACACGCTCGACGCCGTGCGGGCGCTGAACGAGAAGCGACTCGGCGCCGTCGGCGATCCGGAGATTTCGGCCCGCATCAATTCGTTCGAAATGGCCTATCGCATGCAGGCCAGCGCGCCCGACGTGGCCGACCTCGCCCGCGAGCCGAAGCACATTCTCGATCTGTATGGCGCCGAGCCGGGCAAGCCGTCGTTCGCCAACACCTGTCTGCTCGCCCGCCGCCTCGTGGAGAAGGGTGTTCGTTTCGTGCAAGTCTTCCACGAAGCCTGGGATCAGCACAGCAGCCTCGTCGCCGACTTGAAGACCAATTGCAAGGACACGGACCGGGCGTGCGCCGCCCTGATCAAGGACTTGAAGGCTCGCGGCATGCTGGACTCGACGCTGGTGATCTGGGGCGGCGAATTCGGCCGCACGCCGATGGTCCAGGGCGGCGGCAACGACGGCCGCGACCACCACCCCAATTGCTTCACCATGTGGCTCGCCGGCGGCGGCATCAAACCCGGCCTCACCCTCGGCCAGTCGGACGAATTCGGCTTCAACGCCACCGATGACAAAGTCCACGTTCACGACCTGCACGCCACCCTGCTGCACCTGCTCGGCTTCGACCACACCAAGCTCACCTACCGCTTCCAGGGCCGCGATTTCCGCCTCACCGACGTCCACGGCAAACTGGTCACTAAGCTCTTGGCGTGACGGGATACCCACCAGGAAGACAACAAAAAACAACAATTGCTTCCGACTCGCCCGCGCGCACTTTGGACATAACTCCTTGATTTGCCGTCTCTTACTTCGCGCAAACCATGCCCTCAAACAAATTGTTGCTTTTGTTGTCTTCCTGGCGGCGGCCTGGGTTCGGACTCCCGTCGCAACCGCGATCGAACCGTTCTCGTAGTCAATCCGCGACACTTCAACACCTCGCTTCGCGCCACAGCGCGCAACATCTCCGAACAGGCCTTCCCCTGTTAATAGTATACGCATGTTCCAGTAGGACGGATTTCAATCCGTCCGACATGCGGCCTGTTCTTACATTGAACTCGGTACCAAATGCGGTACCATGAAAACCGGGGCTGATCGCGTCGTCGGGTGGCGAAATCATCGATTTGGAGTAATGGAGACGCCGACATGCCCAAACGAAACATTAAGAAAAGCGCGCACGAATTGCTGACGCTCGCGGGCAAGTTGGCCGAAACGCCGGGCTTGACCTGGGTGGAAGCGAATAACGCGATCTACGGTCGCGGCGGGCCGTTCGTGCGCCTGTTCCCGACCAAGGCGGACCGCACGGCCTTTGCCGGCATGGAAGAACGCCGGCGGATCGACGAGTTGATCGACAGCCTGCCCGACCCGCCCGTCGGCCCGCAGCGCCGGGAGTATAGCGGCAAATTCAACGTGCGCATTCCCAAATCGCTGCACGCCGCCCTCGCCAGCGAAGCCGACGCCGAAGGCGTAAGCCTCAACCAACTCGTGTTGGCTAAACTAGCGCTCCACTTGAAATCGCATTGAGTGCGTGAGGTAAGGCGAGCGGCAGGAGAGAATCTACGCGTAGCCGCAGGCTTTAGCCTGCGCGAGGGCATGCGGCGCAGGCTAAAGCCTGCGGCTACGGGTGGATTTGAAATCGCCGCCCGCCTAAGATCGCGGCGCTTCAAATTGCCTGCAAATCCGTCACGGTGATG
Source organism: Gemmataceae bacterium (assembly GCA_041495645.1). GTDB lineage: Bacteria > Planctomycetota > Planctomycetia > Gemmatales > Gemmataceae > JBGQCZ01. The sequence continues at coordinate 5,176 of JBGQCZ010000122.1, forward strand.
AGGATTTCGTGCTGGTCGAATTTCTTTTTGATGCGATTCTTGAGACGCGTCAGGTAGCGGAGGCACTGCGCTTTCGTCTCGTCCCGAAAATCCAGGACGCTGAACACCACCGCCCGGTCGTGATAAACCTCGGCGCCCGATTGCCAAACGCCCTGAAGCGGGAATTGTCGTTGCACCGAAGTCACGCCGCCGAAGCGCTTCAACAGTTCCTTTTGGAGCGAAACATATTTGGACTCCGGGATCGGCGAGCCGTTGTTGTAATCGCGCGGCAGGTATATTTCGATGCTTCTGATCGGCCGTGCCATGACGCCGCTTCTCCACCCGCCGCGGCCGCGAATTTGACCACCCAAACTTGCAGGCACGCGATGAAGAATTCTACCTTAAACGGCAAGACTACCAGTCACGCCGAAATTCGGGTACATTTGAGGCATGGAACAGGCCATGACCCGAGAACAAACCAGGGCGGAACTGCTGGCCGCGTTGGCCGAGTTGGGCCGTGTGCGGCCGGAGTGGCGGCTCGGTCAGACTCTGGCGAACCTAGCCATGACGGCCGGCCGCTTGGAAGCAGGCGCAGTGTGGGAACTCGAAGATGATGAGGCACTGGCAGCGGTACACGTGCTCTTAGGGCAGTATCCCAAAGCCGAGCGAGTCAGCGCGTAACATCGAAGTCGCCGCCCCACACCGGCCGGATCAAGCTCCTGCTGGACATGTTCCCCGACGCCAAATTCGTCCACATCCATCGCGACCCCTACGCCGTCTTCCCATCGTTCCTCCACACCTGGACGACCGGCCTGCCGTTCGGCCGTCTTCAGCGCACGAACCAGATTGACTGGACCGAACGAGTCATCCGCCAATACAAGGAAATCTACGACGCCTTCTTCGAGGAACGCAGCCTGATTCCCGCCGATCGCTTCCACGAAATCTGCTACGAGGACCTTGAAAAGGACCCCGTGGGCGAGTTGCGAAAGCTTTACGACGCCCTTCAATTGCCCGCGTTCGGACAAGTCGAGCCAAACGTCCGCACGTACGTCGACTCCCTTTCAGGCTACCGCAAGAACTCGTTCCCCGACCTCGCGCCGGAAGTCCGACGGCGGATCGCCAGCGAGTGGAGAAGGTGCTTCGAAGAGTGGGGCTATCCGAAGCCGCGCGTGGTCAACAATTCCACGTGAGCGGGCAAGGCTTTTGGATGGATCATCCGCAAGCAACCACACCGCCACGGCATCATTCATCGCCCGCCACGCCTTGCCCCAGCCGCTTTTTCTTGGCTTTGTCGAATCCTGAACTTCGGCTTACCCCGATAAGCTTGGGAAAATCGCCTTTGCGATGGCCAACCAGTTTGCATTCAACGTTTGAAGATTCCGAAACACGTGGGTGTTACTAATACGGTGCCCCTTCAATTGAAGTCGCCTTCTGACTCGCCCAATCAGCGATTTGCCGGCCACGAGTCTAATGCGGGTATCAGGATCGTCGCGCCAGCGCTCGAACTCTTTTTCCGCCTTTTCTTCCCTTGTGTGGTCGGCGTCCTTTGATGGCAGTCGATCACGAATCTGCGGCTCAGCGTGATATCGCCATTCCCTGACAATCTCTTCGTTCAATGACTCTTCGTTGATTATTTGCTTGAGAACATCACGATCAATGCCGCCCAAAGCGTTGGAGAGCAAGGCAGCGTCACAAAGGAGATTCTCAAGCTCCTTGCACATCAAAGTAAGCAACAAGTAGCCATTTCCCTCTTTGCGCTGCATTTCTTCACCGGGAGGCAGCGGATCGCAATCAGTGTAATCCCAGTCAAGGTCGCGGATACCTACAACTCGGGTGGTCAGCCTTAACTCCGCGGCGATTCTTGAAATCGCCTGAAGGGCGACTGCATCGAATTTTCCATCTTTATGTCGAACAACCAGAACGGTAGGCAATCGAGGCGCGCCGCCCGAATGTCGTTCTTGCTCGGACGTGCACCAACTAATCAAGGCCTCAATCAGCGGCTTGTCCTCGTTTCCTTCCACATAGACAATTACCTCGGGGAAATCGGTTTTTGAAAGGTAAAAGTCTGCTGTCGCCCCGAGTCGATCAAGTAAGCTCACATTATCAATCCCGCCTTCAGCCGTTGTGACACCCGGTTGCAGCCATCTACGAGATTCCCGCGTCGTACGACAGATGAGTTCAGGCGAGTGAGTGGCTAATATCACCTGCCGTTCATCGGTCAACGCTAGGTCATTCAGGAGCTCGAGGACGACGGATTGTTGAGAGGGATGCAAGTGGGAATCTGGTTCGTCCAACAATAGGATTCCGGCACTCGACTGTTTCATTAACTGAGCGAGCGAAACAAAGGTGTGGAGGCCAGCGCCGGATTGGGCAATGTCACGGGGTTGGCCGCCTTTCTCGTCGTATGAAATAATGATGGGAGGCGGGTTTCCTTCGGCCCCGAGTGTAGGTTGGCGCAGGCTCACACCGGGAAAACGATGATGAATCAACGCGATTACAGGTTCAAACGATTCAGGTCCGCCACCGCCTTGGATTCCCCACCAGATTGAGTTTCGCCAAAAATAGCTCGATTGGCCGGCTGCGACGTTGCTTCGGTATTGCTCGCCGGCAAGCATGTTCTCCCTGGACGGGAGCATGCCAGGAGGCCGAAAAAACTCGGCGGTTAAGTTCTTGAGGGGCATCATGCGCGCAACGATGGCCTCCGAATCCACGGCGCTCACCTCCGGAAGCACAGTAAAGCAAAACTGCCCCGGCTGAGTCATTTGGATTTGGACCGTGGTATCATCCCAAAACGTGCCAGCGATCAGGAAGGGAGTAGTTGGCCCTTGCAATAGCCAGCCAATATTCGGAAGTCCCAACTTGCTGATGGGTTGATTCAAGTCGACTGTGCGCTTTGTTTGCTTCGGGCTAGCCAAATTGGAATGCTCAGCGAGTGGTCGGAGACAAGAACAAAGTAGATAGATGGCCTGCAGTAGGCTCGTCTTGCCCGAGTTATTTAGGCCCGCCAGCACGGTCAAGTCGTCGAAGTAGCACGTGAGGTTATCGATTCCCTTGAACTTCTCAAGTCGAATCGAGCGCAGAAAGATCATAGCGTTTCCCTATTCAAAGCTGACAGCCGATTCCCGGCCGCCGCACGGCAACTGGGTTGATCACAGGTCCTGCAAGAACTTCCCGAAGTCTGTATTCCTGATGTCATCGAAAGACATCTCCCGGGCGATGCGCCAGTTTTCTGCCTTCGCCCAACCCAATTCCAGTTCTTTGAGCTTCTCATAAGGCCCGAGAGACCGGTACTTTTCCCCTTTAACGCGCGTCACGGCTGCGTGCGTTAAGTAGTTGTCCGTTGCACGCCGCTCCAGGACGCAGCAGGGGATGCCGATTTTCGTGCATAACTCGCGAAACGCCTCGCGTACCGGATCGAGTGTGGCCCCGGCCGCGGTCCGCTCGCTATCGATGAGGGCCGAAACGCAACTGCAGATTCGCTTGATTTCCAGTAGCTCCGCCTCGCGGTCCCCGTTGATAAGCTGGCTGCCCCCGAGTGGCAACAAGACGATCTGGTGGTCCTTGCCCAGTTTGCGCAGGAACTGCTGTATCGTCTTTACCTCAGTTGAGCCTTCGACCAGCAAGATCTTCTGAAATCCCAATGCGGCGTACCCGGAGTAGCTTAACTCTCCGAGGAACTCGGAGAGCCGCGGAGTCGACTCCAACGGAGTGACCTCGCTAAAGCCGTCCGGTTCACGTCGCACACAATGGATGGCGTCCCCTGTCGTGCGGGCCAGCCCATAACTGTGGGTGGCGAAAAAAATTCCGTCGGTGGCATACGATGCGAGAGTGGTCAAAAAGTCTACTTGCAGTGAAGGGTGCAAATTTAGCTCGGGCTCATCAATGAGGATATAGGCCGGCTGCCGCACTGCGGCGTTGGCCAGCACAATGATAAACTGCGCGATGCCTGAGCCCAGGTCCGGCAAACGATAGCTGCGCCCATCGACGAACAGCTGCAGCGTCTGGTCGTCCGGGGTCGAGTTGATTTCAAGCGTTCGGAAGTCGAAAACAGAGCGAATATCGTCCGTCAGTCGGTACGTCGCCTCATTCTGACGTCTGGAACCACCAGTCTTTAGTCCCTTCCACTGACTGATAAAGGCTTGGCCGATCGAAATGTCGAAATATGTTGGCATAGATCCTACGTTAACCGCGTTTCGGAAGGCGCCAATGTACATTGTGGACTTGAGCTTCTCGAAAGCCTCGAAATAGGGAGCAAGCTCTCCCACGTGGGAACCGTTGTTGATGAGGCGCGCGCTCTGCAACCTCCCTGCTTCGATCTTGGGGTCAATTACCAGGCTGTTAGGAACAAGGCGGGAATTTCCAATAACAATACTCGCGTGCCATGTGTTGGTGGCCCGAGGAACAGTTAGAACAACCTCAGAGGGGACTCGGAGCCCCGAAGGGAAGGACCCCTCATCAGGGCTGACACGAATGCGAACTTCTAAGTCATTCGGGTTGGCGTTGAAGAAGAGCTCCTCGTTGTCCGTAATACTCCCCTGAAAGTTAAACGCACGCGGTGATCCGCTCAATACAACTACGATCTCCTGCACATTGCCCCAACTGAACCGCGCGAATAGGTCACGGAACTCGAAAAAGAACTTCAGCAACGAGGATTTCCCAGCGTTGTTAACGCCGAGCAGGGCCGTGAACCCCTTCTGAAAGACTATTCGGGCGGGCTTGGCCTCTGAAAAACAGCGGTAGTTTTTCAGCGTGACTTCGATTTTCATAAAACCACACAAAGCCGGATCATTTTAATGAAACTGAACCGACGAACACGTCCACATCATAGGCGAGACGACGGGTGAATCCAAGGTTCGCGCGTCGTGGCCCGAAAAGGCCAGGGCTTAGTCCGTAATTGCCGACGGTGGACGGGAGACGGCATCACGCCACCTGTGTGCATTCTGCCCTTGGCCTTTTCTTGGACGACGCGGTTTGCTGGTGCGAGTTGCCGTCCGATTCGATGCCGGCTTCGCAGCCGGAAAACAACCCGAAGGTGAGCAGGGACGCGGCCAGGGCGACGCCGCGCGGCGACTTTGGACGATCGACCGCAACGCGTTCGGCGTTAGGGCAAAAAGCCTGGTCTTTCGCGGCTCAACACGAATGCGAGCCGCTGTCCTGTCTTTCGCACGCTACCTCACACATGCTCTTTCTGAAATGTCCGTGTACCCAAGGCGAGCGACACAAC
>JBGQCZ010000123.1:0-10372 GCA_041495645.1 Gemmataceae bacterium
AAAAAAAACAAAAAAACACCGCCGCCCCGCGTGTCTGTTGCTATACTCGCGGGCCGGCAGCTAGTCAAACCCCAGAGAAGATCGTGAATATCGTAGTGGCGAACCGTGGGGCCGATGGCGGTCGAGGAATCTGGGTGCCTTACACCGATGCATGATCCTCTACCCGCAACCGGGCTCCACGGCCCGCCGGGTGAACACTCAACGGCAGCAATTGCTCACGGGAGCGCAGCAGTTGCCGGCCGGAACCTGCTTCTGCACGCACTTCGGCACGCAGACGGTGATGGTCTTCATTTCCTGAACCGGAACCTTGCAGCACACCGTCTTGGTGTACGTGTAGGGGACCATCCGCTTGCAGCAGACGTTTTCCGTGATCTGCTTCTGTTCGGTGACGCAACGGGTCTTGCAGACCGGGCAGGTAACTTGCTTCTGGACGGTCTTGTAGCAGCACACCTTCACGGTGCACGGCTCGCAAACCTTGACCTTCTTGCAGACCGTAACCGGGCAGCACTCGGTGACCTTGCAGGGCACCCATTTCTGAACGGTGTGGGTCTTCGGGCATGGATCGCAGCAGTCGTGGCGAGCGAACAGGCCGGTGCGGCAGGGCACTTCACAGCACTCGTAGTGGCCCTTGTCGACCACTTTCGAACGCATCTCGGTCACCTGCTGGGTCACGCAACGTTCCTTCATGACCGTCTTTTCGGTCCAGTAGGGAACGCGTTCGCAAACCGTGCGGGTTTCCATGACGGTTTCGGTCACCTTTTTGGTGCAGCAAACCGTACGGGTGCGCGGTTCCATATAGGTTTCGCAACGGCAGCCGTTGCAGGTCACTTGCTTCTGTTCCATCTTGTAGCTGGTGCAGCACACTTGGCGCTGTTCTTTGACCCATTCGGTGCAATTCACGGTGACCGTGCCGCAATTGTTTGCGCCGGCGCCGCCCGCGTTGTCGCAACACGACGGAGCGCAACACTTGGTTCGGCCGCGAAGGAAGCAGGCCTGAGCGTTCCCAGCGAGGGACACGGCCATCAGGCCAGCCAATACTAAAAGTCGTACTTGCATGGGAACGTTCCTCTTCGGTGTTGAGATACAAACAACCCGGAGCCGACTTCACTTCGGACTCCTGCTCGGACTGTTTCCACTCCAACTATGCCCAACGTGCGGGGCAGCGTGGAAAGCAACCATTTCGGAAAGTGGGAAAAACTGGCAGTGATGAATCAGGTTGCGCCAGTTGCGCCGGCTGAGCTGGTCGAGCGCCGCAATCGAGGCAAGCAAGCTAATACAATGGCAGCGATACGAACGTTTGCTGGTCGCGAACACGGAGCGCGTGGAACGGCAAGCGATGTGAATCAGCGATCGATCCGTGCCTTCCATATCGGCGCAGACCACCCGCCCGCCTTAGTCCCAGCTCCGCCGATCCGTGGATTCGGACGCGTCATAATCGTCGCTTCAGTTGCCGTCGGTATGCCCGCTCTCGCCGCGATTCCAAGTGCAACCACTTTTTCAATCGATCCCCGCGATCGCATAGGCGTTACCACCAGCACAGTCGACGACCACTCAATCCGGCGCTTGCGGCTTCGGACGCCGCGGCTAAGATCGATGCTGTACGGTTGTCGCGAGAATGATCATGCCGGAGCCGTGGTATCAGGACGGTTTGCGCTTCGAATGCACGCGCTGCGGGCATTGCTGCACCGGCGACCCGGGGTTCGTTTGGGTCGATGACGCGGAGATCGCGGCCATCGCCGAGTTTCGCGGTGTGCCGGCCGAGGAACTGGCCGCGATGCACACGCGCCCGGCCCACCGCGGGCCGACCCTGCGCGAGAAGCCCGATGGCGACTGCGTTTTCTACGACCGAAGCGAGGGCTGCACGATCTACCCGGTCCGGCCCAAGCAATGCCGCACCTGGCCGTTTTGGGAAAGCAACATGCTCACCCCCGAAGCCTGGGAACGGACCAAGACCGTTTGCCCCGGTTCCGGTCAGGGTGAACTCATCCCCGTCGAGGAAATCACGCGCCGGGTGCGGGTGATCGATCTATGAGCGTTCGCGACGAGATCATGAAGCTGTACGCCGAAGTGGACGCCGCCGTGGCCGCCGCCGGGCCCAAGTGCGAATCCACCGGCCGCTGTTGCCGCTTCACGGAATGGGGCCACGTCCTCTATCTCAGCCATCTCGAAGCCGAGATTCTCCTGGATGCCGCCCCCGCATACAAGCAACCCGTCTCGCCCGATGGCTGCCCGTTTCAAATCGACAAGCTGTGCACCGCGCGCGAGCCGCGCCCGCTCGGCTGCCGCATCTATTTCTGCGATCCGAATTATCAGGAGACCGCCAGCGTCATCATGGAGGACGCTTTGACGAAACTGAAACGGCTTGCGGAAGAACATGATCTAGGTTGGCGCTACGCTCCGCTGCACGCGTTCTTGAACGGGTCCGAACCGCGGCCGCCGAAGCCCGTGTCCGACCGCATTCCTTTGACGATCACTTGATCCTCGGAGACTGGCATCATGCGCTTTCCGTGCTCGCTGTTGGCATTAGTTATGTTCGTGGCTGGCGTTCGTGCCGAGGATTGGCCGCAATTCCTCGGGCCGCGCCGCGACGGCACTTCGACCGAGACCGTGAAGCCCTGGACGGGCAACCCGAAAGTCTTGTGGAAGGTGGCAGTCGGCGATGGGCACAGTTCGCCGGTCGTGTCGGACGGTCGCGTTTTCTTGCACGACCGCGTTCCCGGCAAAGACGTCGAGCGCTTGTCGGTCTTCGACGCCAAAACCGGCATGCCGCTCACGGCCATCGAGTATTCACGGACCGCGTTTATGAATCCGTTCGGCGTCGGACCGCGAGCCACGCCGACCGTAAATGGCGATCATGTTTTTTCGCTTGGCGTTACCGGCCATCTCGGCTTTTTTGCCCTCGAAAAGGCCGAAGCCGGACTCAAATTCACGTTCCCGGTTCACATCAAACTGCACGAAGAGTACAAGCTCAAAAACCTGACGTTCGGCCCCTCGGCTTCGCCGTTGATCGAAGGCGATCTGGTGATCGTTCAGGCGGGCGGAGATCTGCAAGCGGGACCGAAAGGGCAAGGCGCCGGGATTCTGGCCTTCCATCGCACGACCGGCAAACTGGTTTGGAAAGCAACTGATGATCCCGCCAGCTACTCGTCACCCATCGCGATTGGCGAAGGCAAGAACCGGCAAGTCATCGTGCTGACGCAGAAGGGCCTTGTGAGTCTGTCGCCAAGAGATGGCAGCGTCTTCTGGGAGTTTGCGTTCCAGGATAAGCTAAACGAGAGTTCAACGTCTCCGGTGCTGGTCGGCGATTTACTCATCGCCAGTTCCGTGACGCGCGGCTCCGTGGCGCTAAAACCTACAGAGAAGGACGGAAAGCCGGCCGTGGAAGAAGTCTGGAAAAAGCCCGAACTAAGTTGCTACTTCTCGACGCCGGTTCCCGTAGGCAAAGATCATCTCTACATGGTGAACGGCGTGCTGGCTCTGAAACCGACGATTACCTTGCGCTGCGTGGAGACGGCGACCGGCAAGACGCTGTGGTCCAAAACGAACATCGGCAAATACCACGCGGCGCTGGTAAAGACCGCCGACGACAAACTGCTCATGCTCGACGACGCCGGCCGCCTGATGCTGTTGCAGGCGAACCCCAAGGAATATCAGGAACTCGCCAAGAGTAAAGTCTGCGGCGACACCTGGGCCCACCCCGCGCTGTCGAACGGCCGCGTCTACATCCGCGACGCGAAAGAATTGATCTGCTTGGAACTTGAAAAATGATCGGAGCTATCGAATGTCATCTCGTGAAACTTTCATCCTGCTCACATGCGCTTTGTGCGGCCCCTTTGCTCACGCGCAGAATCCGAAGGTGCCCGACAGCGTGACATTCGAACCGAACATTGAGTATTCCAACCCCGACGGTCAGCATCTGCAACTCGACCTGGCCCGGCCGAAGACCGGCGACGGGCCGTTTCCAGCGATTATCTGCATCCATGGCGGCGGGTTTCGGGCCGGATCGCGGCAGGGTTACGACGGATTGATCGTCAAGCTCGCCGAGCAAGGCTACGTCGCGATCACGGTGAGTTATCGGTTAGCGCCGAAATATCAATTCCCGGCGGCCGTGCACGATGTGAAGGCGGCGGTGCGTTGGTTGCGGGCGAATGCCGAGAAGTACCACATCGACTCGAAGCGCATTGGCGCGACTGGCGGTTCGGCGGGCGGGCATCTGGCCCAATTCCTCGGCGTAACGGCCGGCGTCAAGCAATTCGAAGGCGACGGCGGCAACTCGGATCAATCCAGCAGCGTTGCGTGCGTGGTGAACGTCTACGGTCCGAGCGATTTCACCAAGTCCTACGGCAAGAGCGTGGACGCGGCCCAAGTGCTGCCGCTGTTCCTCGGCGGAAACCTGGAAACGGCCAGGCACAAGCACATTATTTCCAGCCCGCTTTATTGGGTCACTCCCGATGGTGCTCCGACCCTGTGCATCCACGGCACAGAAGACAAATACGTGGCGCACGAGCAAGCGATATGGCTAGTCGATAAGTTGAAGGCTGCGGACGTGGAAGCCGAATTGCTCACCCTTCAAGGCGCCGGTCACGGCTTCAAAGGCAAGGACGCCGAGACCGCCGATAAGGCAATGTTTGAGTTCTTCGCCAGGCATTTGAAGAAGTAACCAACGGCCGGGCCGCTTCGTCCTTGCATCGCACGGCTCGCCGTGGTAAATTCAAACCAATCTCATTTGCTCGCTCGCAAGGCCCCTTCTCTCCGGGGAGTTTTCGATCATGTTCGATCCGTACGGCCAGTGGCTCGGCATTCCCAAGGAACAGCGGCCGATCAATTGTTATCAACTTTTGGGGATATCGCCGAGGGTAACCGACCCGGAAGCGATTGAAGAAGCGGCCGAGCAACGTACCGAATTGATCAGCCGGCACAAGGAAGGCCCGCACGCGCAGGCTTGCGCCAAGCTGCTCAAAGAGATCGCCCAATCCAAGAACGTGTTGACCAACCCGGCCAAGCGCAAGGAGTACGACTCCCGGATGCGCCAACAGGCTTCGGCCCGGGCTTCGGACGCAGTCGTTGAGGCGGTGGAAGAGGCGGTGATCGTCGAAGAAGTTGAAGAAGCAAGACCAAGCAAGAAACCGGAAAAGGCGAAGGGTCTCAAGAACGTCGAACCGGCTGGGGCGAAGAAACGGTTGCCGAAGAAAGAAGAAAAGAAGTCCTCGGCGATGCTGTTCATTTTGCTTGGCGGGGCAGCCGTGTTCTTGCTGTTGTTGATCGGCGGCGGAGTGGGCGCGTATTTCGCCTTTTTCGCGGGCAAGGAACCAGCGGCCGCGCCCGTGGCCGCGGCGCCTCAATCCAAGCCGCAGCCTCCGGTCACGCCGCCGACTACAAAGAGCGATCCGCCCAAGAAAGCCGATCCCCCGCAGCCGAAGCCGCCGGAGCCCATGAAACAACCCGATCCGCCCAAGCCGCTTCCACCGCCGCCGCCCAAACCGCCCGCCCCAAAACCAAACGTCACCAAGCTCCCGGTGCCGGACGAAGCCGCCCAGGCCGTGGCCGAAAAAGCTCTGAAGGAAGAGTTCAAGGCCGAATACGCCAAACTCACTCCCGACAACAAGAACCTCCCCGCGGACAAGACGCTGCTCGCGGCCAAGTTCCTGCAACCGGGCCGCGAAAATCGCAAGGACCCGGCCGCGTGGTTCGTGCTGTTGCGCGAGGCCCGCGATCTGTCCGTTCAGGCCAACCGCCCGCGCCTCGCCGTCGAAGCCATCGACGAAATCGATCGCTGGTTTGTCATCGATCCGCTCGACATGAAGATCAAGGCCCTGACCGCGGTCAACACGATTGGCAGCGACATCATCACCATCGCCGGCCGCTATCGCGCCGTCCTAAATCTGATTCAGCAGGCGTACGACGTGGAGAACTTTGACGCCGCGCGGCGCTTTCTCGACATCATCGAAACGGCCATGAAGAACGTTCAAGCAACCGACTTGCTCAAGGGCATTCGGACCGACAACGCCGAGCTCGACGGCTATGTGAAGGACTTTCAGACTGTCACACTGGCAAAAGCCCGCTTGGTGCAATCGCCCGATGATCCCGAAGCCAATTCGACCGTCGGTCAGTACTTGTGTTTCTTTCAGTCAAAATGGGATGAAGGCTTGCCGCTGTTGGCCAAATGTGCGGATCCGGGACTGAAGGAACTCGCCGTCAAGGAACTTGGCGACCCCAAAGAAACCAAGGACCAGTTAGCCCTTGCCGACGGCTGGTGGGGCAAAGCCAAGGGGCAACGGGACCGTAGTTCCCGGAACATCATCAAGCACGCGAAGGCCTGGTACGAGCGCTCCGGGCCGGGCACCACGGGCGAAGACCGCACCAAGGTCATCAACCGCATCAAGGAAGCTCAAGACAAAGAGTACGCGCGCATTTCGCGGCTCCTTCCGGGCAGTTTCTACGGCCGCGATCCGGAGAACCGTGTTCTGTTGCTGAGACAAGGCGGCGGCACAATGCAATCGGAAGAGGCCATCGAACGCGGCCTGGAATGGCTGGCCAAGCACCAATCGTCCAACGGGTCATGGTCCACGGACAAGTTCCACTTGGTCGATCGGGAAAAGTGCAAATGCGGCGATCACGGCCAGAAACACGATATCGCCGGCACGGCTTTCGGTCTCATGCCGTTTTTGGGCGCGGGCGAAACGACGCGAAAGGGCGGCAAGTACTCGCTGACCATAGCGCGCGGACGCTCCTTCTTGTTGAACGAGCAGGCGAAGATTGGCAAAGGCAACTTCCACGACAACGCCTATGAAAATGCTCTGGCCACAACCGTGATCGTCGAGTTATACGGCCTTACCAAAGACAAATCGCTGCTCGGCCCGGCTCAAGCCGCCACGAACTACATCGTCCTCGCCCAGAGCTCGCAGGGAGGCTGGGGCTACAGCGCGGGCAGCAAAACCCCCGATGCTTCCGTGAGCGGTTGGCAATTCACGGCCCTGAAGGCCGCGGCCTTTGCCGGACTAACAGTTCCGGCGGAAGCATTCAACCGGCTCTCCGCGTTCCTCGACACAGTCGCCGATCCGGGCGGCAACGGCTACGGCTACAACACGCCGACCACGGGAGCGGCTACTTCCGCCGTGGGACTTCTCTGCCGCGAGTTCCTTAGTTGGGGCCCTGGCCACCCGGCCCTCGACAAAGGCGCCGACTTTTTGATCAGCGCCGCAAATATTCCAGTCAAAGACAGAATCAGCATGTACGCGGTGTTCTACATCACGCAAGTGGCGCACCATCTCGGCGGCCGGCACTGGGAGAAGTGGAACAGCGGCGTGCGCGATTTGCTGATCGAACTTCAGGACAAGGGCGACGATCCGAAACTCGTGCATCAAAAGGGAAGTTGGTCGCCGAACAAAGATCCTTACGCCGTGCAAGGCGGCCGGCTGATGTTTACGTCGTTGGCGCTCGTCACACTCGAATCGTACTACTACCACATCCCGCTCTACGGCTACCGGCTCGACTTGCTGCTGGACTAAGGCGTGTGGACCAATAGGGGGCCTTACGCCCTTGAAGAAACTGGCGGTTTCCTGCTTAGGAAACTGTAAGGCCGTCAGGCCGCCATTTCTGCGTGCCCCGAATTGTGCGCCTTAGAAATGTTGATCAAGATAGTGAACATACGAACCCTATCTATAACTTAGCGCGGCGCAATTGTCACGGTTTGCATGCAATTTGCCCCGGCTTCGAGCCAAAAAGACACTGGTTCGATCGGCAAAACACCAAGATCGCGCCCAATTCGGCAAGAAGATAGGGGACACAACTGGTTTCTCGAAAACAATCTGCGCCAGCTTTCTTCGCCATGACGCGCGAACTCAGCCCGCGCATCGGCCAATGCGAGCTGACCCACATATCCCGGCAGCCAATCAACTTCCCGCTTGCGTCATTGCAACACCGGGAATACGTGGAGTGCCTCACCAATCTCGGCTGCGAAGTTCATCGTCTGCCCACCGATCCTGAGTTGCCCGATTCGGTTTTCATTGAAGACACGTGCGTGGTCCTGGACGAACTGGCCGTGATTACGCGGCCCGGCGCTGAGTCGCGCCGTGCCGAAACAGCCACAGTCGCCGAAGCGATGAAGGAATTTCGCGAGCTTCGCTTCATCGAATCGCCGGGCACGCTCGACGGCGGCGACGTGTTGCGCGTCGGCCGACGGCTGTTTGTGGGCCGTTCGAGCCGCACCAATGACGCCGGTATCGAGCAGTTTCGCGAGTTCGTGACGCCGTTCGGCTACACGGTCACCGCCGAGCCGCTCGTGGGTTGCCTGCATTTGAAATCGGCCGCGACAACGATCCGCGACGGCCTGATTCTGGCCAATCGCGAATGGGTGGATCCCGGCATCTTCGGTGCTGCGGCCGTGATCGAAGTCGATCCGAGCGAACCGACGGCCGCGAACGCGTTGCTGATTGGCGAGACCGTAGTCTATCCAGCCGAATTCCCCGCCACGCGCCGTCGCATGGAAGACGCGGGGATCAACGTCGTCGTGGTTGAGATGTCGGAATTCGCCAAGGCCGAGGGCGGGGTGACCTGTTGCAGTTTGATCTTCAGCCCATGAGCGACTATACCGCATAGCCCCACTCGTCGAAGCAGCGCCGCCATTCGGTCGCGATGCGCTCTCGCAAGTCTTCGGACAGATCGGGAAATTCGTTCTTTTTGTATCCTGCGATGGAATCGACGTATTTCCTCAACGCCGGTTCGACGTGGCTGAAATCCGGGAGGCTGAGCGCCCGATACATCCGCTTCATTTCGCCGATCGGGTCCTCTTCCAACTTCTCAAAGCTCATTTCGTGAAACCGCTCTTTTGGGATCAGGTTCCGCTCGGCGAAAAAGACGTCGTGTAATTCTCGGTACGTTAGAAACACCTGATCATCGAGCTCGTTCAGGCGTGGATCTTGAAGACGGTTCATCTGGAAGCACACTTGGAGGGTCCGTTTGCTGGATGGAAACACGGCGTACGGGTTGCGGTGAATGTGCACGAACTTGGCGTCCGGGAACATTTCCAACAGCAGGCGGATGCGGCACGTGTGCGTCGGCGATTTCAGCACGAGCGGGCGCTTGTATTTCCAGGAAAGCTTCTTGAGGAACCAAACGAAGGCTTCTTTCCAGCGCTTGATTTCGGCTTCCGGTACATCGCGAAAGGTCAGATAACGATCGTAATGTTCGCGCCGGCGCGAGAACATCCAACCAAAATACGGCGACATCAAGCTGGTGACGCCCAGCGCGAACTCATCCTCCTGGGGCGACCGCATGTTCCATTCGATGTTGTCCATTGGCCGCCGCTTGGGCAAGAAGAAGCCAATTGCCCGCGCACTCAGCGCCTCGGTGGTCAGAAACGCGTGCGGAAAGAAAACCTGGTAGTTGTTCGGAAACGCAAAGCGGTCGTCGACGGTCACGAGGTTGTGAAGATGCGTGGTGCCCTGCCGCCAATGGCCGAGCAGGAACAACGGCGGTTGAATCGGCGTTTCCCGCACGCGCGAACCGAAGCGCAGGTTTTCGACGCGGCGAAAGAAACTGTTCTGGAAACTGTGAGTGGTAATCGCGCAGGCACGGAGCCAACACGAAGGGGCAACCGCGAAGCGATTCTCCCGCAACACGCGAAGCCAATCGCCCAGTGTGGCGCCGCCCAGAAGGCCTGTGCCGAATAGCTTGAGAAACGAGTCGCGCCAAGCCATGTCGTCATCCCGCTCGCTTTTGCTGATTCATCCTGATTTCATATGCGTTTCCCGGCATGCCGCACTCGGGTAGGTACAGTTTGAGATTCTGTAGCCGGCCTCTGCGAGGCCGGCCGGGGTCGCAGACCCCGGCTACAGCAAGGCCGCCCGATGCGCTACATCTCAGCTCGAATCTCGTTCATCTCGCCCTGGAAAGGCCACTCCTCGGGCGTTGCCACTAACTTTGCCCGCTCCGGATTCTGACGCACGTATTCCCATTTTTCTTCGTAACTCTCCGACGACCGCAATACGTGATCGAAAAACTCTTCTTGCCAGAGCGGCACTGCGAAACCAAGCCGTCGCTTCGCATACTTCGATGTCCACTCCTTCCATTTGCCGACAAAGACCGACAGCGACGCTGCTTCGGGATGGCTCGCGCAAAAGAAATGAACGTGATCCGGCATAATCACATAACGACCGGTGAACCAACGATAAAGCGATTCGCAATTGGTCCAGACCTCCCGGCATATGTCGTGCATGGCTTGGCAATTCAAAACGGGTCGGCGATTCTGCGTGCAAGTCGTGATGAAATAGACTGGATGCTCAATCCAGACACGATCCAATCGTCGAAGATGTTCGCCCATGAGAATCTCGTGAGGTCCCGAAGTCCGGCCTCACAGAGGCCGGCTACAGAA
>JBGQCZ010000124.1:0-10321 GCA_041495645.1 Gemmataceae bacterium
CGCCAAAGAGGAAGAAGTCCTCGTCATGCACGAGGAAGACGTGTTGGCCGTGCTGGCCTGATCGCCGCTCGCGGCGTTGCCAAAACGACACTCAAATTTCCGTCATCACTGAAAACCGGAGTATCCATGAGCGCTAAGCAAATTGCCTTCGATCAGGAAGCCCGCGAAGCGATGCGTCGAGGCGTGGCGAAACTGGCCCGGGCCGTCAAAGTCACGCTCGGTCCGAAGGGCCGCAATGTGATTATTCAGAAGAGCTTCGGCTCGCCGACCGTCACCAAGGACGGCGTGACCGTGGCCAAGGAAATCGAGCTGCCGGACAACTATGAAAACATGGGCGCTCGTATGGTGAAGGAAGTCGCCAGCAAGACAAGCGATGTGGCCGGCGACGGCACCACCACCGCCACGGTGCTCGCCGAAGCCATTTACAACGAAGGCTTGAAGGCCGTGGTCAGCGGCGTGAATCCCATGCTCATGAAGCGCGGCATTGACAAAGCCGTCGAGGCAATCGTCGCGAAGCTGCAGAACGCGAAGATTGACGTCAAGAACAAGTCGGACATGGAATCGGTCGCCACCATCGCCGCCAACAACGACACCGAAATCGGCTCGATCATCGCCGAAGCCATGAACAAGGTCGGCAAGGACGGGGTTCTCACCGTTGAAGAAGGCAAGTCGATGCAGACCACGCACGAGTTCGTGGAAGGCATGCAATTCGACCGCGGCTATCTCTCGCCGTACTTCATTACCGATACCGAATCCATGGAGTGCGAACTCGAAGACGCTTACGTCCTCGTTTACGAGAAGAAGATCAGCAGCAACAAGGATATCGTTCCGCTGCTGCAAAAGGCGATTGTCGAGCAAGGCCGGCCGTTGCTGATTATTTGCGAGGAAGTGGAAGGCGAGGCGTTGGCCACGTTGGTCGTCAATAAGATTCAGCGGCCCGGCGCGTTCCGCGTCTGTGCCGTCAAGGCCCCCGGCTACGGCGACCGCCGCAAGGCAATTCTCGAAGATATCGCGGTCCTCACCGGCGCCCGGGCCATCTTCGAGGACCTCGGCATCCAATTGGAAAACGTGCAACTGAAGGACCTCGGCCAGGCCAAGAAGATCAAGATCGACAAGGACAACACCACGATCATCGAAGGCAAGGGCAAGAAGGACGATATTATCGGCCGGACCAAGATGATCCAGCGCGAACTGGAGAAATCCACCAGCGACTACGACAAGGAAAAGCTGAGCGAGCGGGTCGCCAAGCTTTCCGGCGGCGTGGCCAAGATCAACGTCGGGGCCGCGACCGAAACCGAAATGAAAGAAAAGAAGATGCGCGTTGAGGACGCCATGCACGCGACCCGCGCGGCCATTCAGGAAGGCATCCTGCCGGGCGGCGGCGTGGCCCTGTTGCGAGCCGCACTGGCGGCCAAATCAGGCAGCGATCTCACCCACGACGAAAAGGTCGGCTATGACATCGTCGTTCGCGCTTGCCGCTCGCCTCTGAAGCAGATCGTCGATAATGCGGGCGAAGACGGCAACATCGTGGCCGCGAAGATTCTCGAAGAGAAGAACTTCAACTACGGCTACGACGCCCGCCTAAGCAAGTACTGCGACCTGGTCAAGGAAGGCATCATCGACCCGCTCAAGGTGGTCCGCAGCGCGTTGCAAAACGCGGCCAGCGTGGCTTCATTGCTCCTGACTTCCGATGCGTTGGTTGCCGACATGCCCAAGGATGAGAAGGGCAAGAAGGGCGCCGGCGGCGGCGGCTACGACGACATGTATTGATCAAACCTGCCGCTTGCGGCTTTGCGAACGCGCAAAGCCGCAAGCGGCGTTTCAATTCTCGGTTTTGGGTTCTCCGTTTCCCGGTTTCTTATCATCCTGCTTTTCATTTTCAGGCATGGTCACAGTCACGCGCGGCAATTGAGCATCGTCGGTTAGCCTGCGCCCTTTTTCAACCAGCTTCTTGCCGACGCGGTTCAATCGTTCCGGATCCTGCCCATCGCAGCCGATCACGGCCGCGCCGACGATCGCCAGCAGCAAAGCACGTCGTCCGCGGGACATTTGAGTCCTCCCCGCTTACGCCGCTTGCGCTGCCTGCGCGGCTAAACAATACATTTGACTTCTCGACCCGCAATGCGGACTATGCCCGTGATCTTTCCATCCATCAAGAGGAGTTATCCTATGCGCTTCCACGACATGACCGCCCCGCAGATTAAGCAGGTTTCCCGAGACTCCGTCGTGGTCGTCGCGCCGATCGCCGCCTGCGAGCAGCATTCGTTGCACCTGCCAACCTACACCGACACACTGCTGGTCACGGCCGTGGCGGAAGGCGTCGAACAGCGCATTGCACAACAAATTCTGCTGTTACCGACGCTTTGGTTCGGCGCCAGCCACCATCATCTGCGTTTCGGGGGCACGCTTTCGGCTTCCGTCGATACTCACATCGACATGCTTCGCGATCTGGTCACGTCACTGCTCGACGACGGCTTTGCGAGGTTGCTCATTCTCAACGGACACGGCGGAAACATCGATACGATGCAAACCGCCCTGCGCCGCATCCAGCCCCAATATCGCGACCGCATCTTGAGCGCTGCCTCTTACTGGGACTTGGCAAAAGACGAATTGGCGGCAATTGCCGAGGGGCCGCGCAAAGTCATGGGCCACGCCTGCGAGTTCGAAACGTCGATGGTCATGGCACTGCGCCCGGAACTGGTACGAAAGGACCAAATTCGGAACGATCTCGAAACCACCGACCGGGCCCTGCGCGGTCTGTATCTGGCTGACGACATGCGCCAACGCACCGATCACGGGGCCGTCGGTTATTGCGAATTGGCCACGCCGGAGAAAGGTCGCAAGATGATCGACGCAGCCGCAATTCGAGTCGCCGAGGTCGTTCAAGCACTGCTGAAACGGAAACGTCCGGCATGACCCACATCATTGCATCCCCTGCTCAGCCTGTTACAATATTCCAACGCCAGCGGAACGTGCCGACTGAACCACGATGGTAAGGCCGGCACCGGTGTTTTTCCCTACTCACTGGAGGTTCCTTATGCTGTGTAATGTTTGGAGAGTGGGAGCGCTGGCCGCCGGGGCTTGCATCGCCCTGGCCGGATCCGCTTCCGCGGGTGATGAAGCGATGCGTTTGGACTCGAAGAACTCTTCCGCCAGCTTGACCGATGGCTTGACCCAATTCAGCCACGCCGAGCGTGCCAAGGCGACAGACGACGATTTGGAAGACGTTCATTACCGCTATAACCGCGGTTATTACCGCGGATCGAATGGCGGCGCCTATTATCTGCCGCGCTTCTACGCATTCCGCAGCGGCTATTGGAACGGTTATTCGGGTGGCGGCTATTACGGCCGGCCCTATTACGGCGGAGCTTACTTCGGTTTTCGCCCGTGGTATGGTTACCCGAGCGTGGCGTACTATTCGGCTCCGGTGTACTCCACTCCGGTCTATTACTCCGCGCCGGCAGTTACCTATTACTATCCAATCGGCGAAGCCGGCGTTGCCCCGGCGACCTACACCGTGCCGAGTCCCAGGCCCAACCTCCACAATCCGGAACCGCCTCTTGCGCCTGCGGGCCGTGTGTATCCCTACGGCGGACCGACGACCCCGATGCCGACCATTCCGAAGTTCCGGTACGATGGCGATCCGGCCACTCCCGTCCCGATGCCGGGCGAGCCGACTCCGAAAATGAAGGACCCGGCGCCCAAGATCGACCCCGCCGACGGGCGCTTCGTCAAGATGCAGCCCGCCGCCAAGAAGTATTCCTACTCCGCGTACGGCGAAAATCGCGCTGATTCGCGCGACACGCTCGTGGTGAAGCAAAAGAACTAGGAAGACGATTGGCCACGGATGAAGACGGGGTTTACGTTTCGCGCTCGCTTGAATTGCAAGTGAGCGCGAAACGTAAACCCCGTCTTCATCCGTGGCCGGTTTTTCTTGTACTCACTGCCGCTCGACCACTGCCAAGTCACACAACCCCCACGGCGTTTCGGCCGTCAGCAAGTCGAACCATTCGCCTTCATTCTTCTCGCGCCTGAACGACACGACTTCGACAATCTTCAAATTCGGCGGCAGCGAAAAACGCAGCGCTTCCAATGAATGCCGGTGCGTGAACAAGACCACCGTGCGCGGGTTTTCTTGCAGCATGGCAATGAACTCCCGCGAGTCCTTGCTGCGGGCGGCGCGCAGGTCATCTCGTTTCAAATAGAACCCCACCGAATCGCACGAACGCGGAAAACACAAGATCGGCTGATTCGGATCACCGCAGTATTTCGCCACCTTTTCCGGCTCGCCCATTGGCGATCGCACCTTGGCATACCATGGGATCGAGCGTAAGTGAAGTTGCGCCGTGACCAACAGGCCAAAAACGGCAATGACCGCCGCGAAACGAACCACGGCTCGCGGCCTGCTTGCCACGTACGCGCCAAACGCCAGCATCAGGAGCGGAAACGCCGGCAGAATGTACGTCGGCAGCTTGCTCCCGGCCATCGAGAAGAAGAACACGCACCACCCGCCCGCAAGCAGGAAGAAACCAAGTTCCGGAGTGCGTCGTTGCGACCGATCCGGCGAACCCGACAACAGGAAGCGCAGAAACCCGAATCCCAACAGCGAGGCAGGCAACATTCCGCCGATTAATATCGGCAAGTAAAACCACACCGGCCGGATGTGATCGAACGGCTGCACGAAACGCAGCACGTTGTGGTCCCAAAAAAAGTATCGGAGGAATTGTGGCTCGCGCAGACCGATCGCCGCATACCACGGCAAGTTGATTGCGAGCGCCACGCCCAGAAACCGCGTCAGGTTCTTCCAGCCAATGGCCGAGCCTGAGCCCGCAAGCCTGCGATGGAGCCAAATCGGAATCGCCACCAGAATCAACGCAACGGGGCCTTTGGTCAGCACACCGAACCCCACCGCCACAGCAGCGAGAATCCACCAGCCGCGTTTGAGAGTCTCGCCACGAACCGCTTCAACTGCCGCCAACACGGCAATTGTCGTACAAGCCGCCAGCAATCCATCGAGAATCAGTAGTCGGCCCATGGTGACAAAACCCGGCGTCACGCTCAGCAACAGCGCCGCCCAAAATGCGCCACGCTCACCGATGCTTCGTCGGCCCACTAAATACAGCGACAGGATCGCGCCGTGAATCGCCAAAGCCGGTGGAATTCTCGCTGCCCAATCGCTCACCCCGAAAATGGAATAGCTCAGCATCACCAGCCAATACATCAACGGCGGCTTGTCGAGATATGGCTGCCCTTGCAGATGCGGCACGACCCAATCGCCGCGTTCCAGCATCTCGCGCGGAATCTCGGCGTAGCGGCCTTCGTCCGGTTCCAACAAGCGATAGGAAAGGGTCGGATACAGGAGCAGTGCCGGCAGAACGACCACGGCGATCAGCGACAGCACCCGAATTCGCGAGTCGATTCGACTCTCGCCGGAAAACAAGATGCGCGACCAGATCCAAGGAACCGTGGCCGCCAACGAGCGGGGCAAAGCATGTGTAACCGGTGCGGCCGTGACCGTGGCCATGAAGTATCTCCGTCATCCTGACTTTCAGCGGTGCGGTAGTTTGCCAGATTCGGCGGAATGGGTCAACTCATGGTCCGAACTGGTCACGAAATAGGCAGAAAATTAGCCGCTCGCTGCGTTGCCGCTCAACTACGCTGCTAGCGGCATGCGGCACCCAAATTGCTGGCTACAATATCGATATGCCCGAACCCATTCGTGAGGTGGTCAAGATGTATCGAGGTGCTCTTGCCTGTCTTTTCATCCCGTCGCTTGCGTTCGCGGAAGGCCCTGGGAGAATCGGACCCGATCCGAAACAATGGGAAGAATCTGTTGATAAGGCCCAGGACTATTTGAAGAAGAGTCAGGGTGAAAATGGTTCTTGGAGCGGCGGTAAGAGTCCGGGCATCACCGGCGTGGCGCTCACGGGCATGTTGGATTGCGGCCAACTAAAGCCCGAAGATGAAATGGCTGCGCGAGCGTTGAAGTTCATCGAGTCGCTCATCAACCCGAAGGACAAACACATCGCGGGAAACAATCCGCAAGTGCAATTGCAGAATTACGTCACCAGCGTCAACGTGATGGCATTGAAGGCCGCGAAATCCGACAAATACAAATCGGTGATCGCAGACGCGGCCGAGTTTTTGAAGAAACTCCAGTGGGACGAGGGCGAAGGCAAAGCCGCCAACGACGACTTCTTCGGCGGCGCTGGCTACGACAGCAAATCGCGCCCCGATATGTCGAACACGCAGTTCTTTCTCGACGCGCTCAAAGCCGCCGGCGTGTCGCCGGACGACCCGGCGTATAAGAAGGCCTTGATTTTCGTCAGTCGCAGCCAGAACTTGCAGAGTGAATTCAACGATCGCCCGTGGGCCGGCAAGATCAATGACGGCAGCTTCATCTATTCGCCCACCGCCGGCGGTCAAACCAAGGCCGACAATCCCGCCGGACTCCTGATCGGCTACGGCAGCATGACCTATGCCGGCATTAAGAGCATGATTTATTGCGGCGTTTCCAAGACGGACCCGCGCATGGAAAAAGCCATGGAATGGATTCGCAAGAATTACACGGTCGAATTCAATCCCGGCATGCCCAAAGAAATCTCCGGCCGCGGACTGTATTACTACTACCACACCATGGCCAAATGCCTCGATATCGCGGGCATCGACATGCTGGAGGACGACAAGGGCGTGAAACACGACTGGCGCGCCGACATCACCGCTGCCCTGGCTAAGCGCCAACGCCCGGACGGCAGTTGGACGAATGAAACCGACCGCTGGATGGAAGGCGACCCCAACCTCGTCACCGGCTACGCCCTCATGGCCCTCAGCCACTGCAAGCCAAAGAAATAATCGATGCCGCTCGCGGCTTTGCGCTCACCGCAAAGCCGCGAGCGACTTGTATAATCTGCTCATGTCCCAATTCCTCCCGCTCCTCGAAACCGCCCTGCCCCGCGTTCAATACCCGACGGCCTTCGTCCTCGGATCGCCGAGAATGATCGTGCAACTTGTCGGGCGCATCAATCAATCGGGCCAAGTCTGCTATCAAATGGACTTATTCCAAGCCGAGCGATTGCGCGCCGAATTGGCCCAATTGAACAAGCCCGCCGAGGTTCGGACAGAGCCCGATCTATGGGACCTGCCGGCGGAGTTTCAGACCGTCGTCTTTCCCTCGCCGCCACGTGCCGAACGCGATTTGAAGATCGATATGGTCGAACAGGGCTTCCACATTCTCAAGCCGGGCGGAACATTTCTGGTCCTTTCGCCGGTCGAACACGACCAGTTCTTTCCAAGACTGCTGAAGAAGGTGTTCGGCAAAGCCTCGATCACCGCCACGCCGGAACACACGATTGTTTGGGCGCATCGCCACGACGATCGGCCGCGGCGACGGCACGAAGTCACCGTACAGGCCCGCGTGGATGAAGGCGAACCGCTGCGCTTCGTCACGCGTCCCGGCGTCTTCACATACGGGCAGCTCGACCTCGGCAGCCGAGCGCTCTTGGCAGCCGCCGAGATTGCGCCGGGCGACCGAATTCTCGACCTCGGCTGCGGCGCTGGGGCTGTCGGCATCGCCGCCGCGCGCCGCGCCGGGCCAACCGGCCATGTCACTTTCCTCGACAGCAATGTCCGAGCCATCGCCTTGGCCGAACTCAACGCCCGCGACGCTGGGTTGACCGACTTCAAGGCCCTTGCTGCCGCACATGGCGAAGGTCTGCCCCCCAATTCATTTCACGTGGTCCTGACAAACCCGCCCTACTACGCACAACAATCGATCGCGCAATTGTTCATCGAACGGTCCGGTGAATTGCTGAAACACGGCGGTCGCCTATATCTGGTCACAAAGCAATTCGACGAAGTCGAGCCGCTGGTGCGGGCCACGTTCGGCGAACCGGAACTTTTCGAAAATCGCGGGTATGTTATCATGGTGGCACGCAAAGACTTTTGACTCGTGGAACAATTGATCGATGCGATTCTTGAAACTAATGTCCGTGGTGTCGGCGATGTTGGGATTCGCCATCCACCAAGCCGCCACGGACGAACCAAAACAAGCCCCGCACTGGTCCTTTAGGCCAGTCGTTCTCGGGGCTGTCCCTTCCGTCAATTCCACGCAATGGCCTCGCAACGCCATCGATTCGTTCATCCTGTCACGGCTCGAATCGTCTGGCCTGGCTCCATCTATCGAAGCCGATCGCCGCACGCTGATTCGCCGACTGAAGTTCGACCTGCTTGGCCTGCCGCCGTCGCCTGAGGAAGTTGATGACTTTAGCGCCGATCGCGATCCGCTTGCTTACGAAAAGCTCGTCGATCGCTATCTCGCGTCACCGCACTACGGCGAACGCTGGGCTCGCCATTGGCTCGACGTGGTTCGGTTCGCCGAGAGCGACGGCTTCGAGACCAACCAACTTCGCGCCAACGCCTGGCCCTATCGCGATTACGTGATCCGGTCCTTGAACGGCGACAAACGTTACGACCGGTACATTCTCGAGCAATTGGCCGGCGATCAACTCGGGGCCGATGAAGCGACTGGATTCTTGGTCGGCGGAGCAGTGGACAAAGTGAAAAGCCCTGACCCGGTGCTGACGCTGCAACAGCGAGCCGACGAGTTACACGACATGGTCGCCACCACGAGCAGTACGTTCTTGGGCCTGACGGTTGGCTGTGCCCGCTGCCACGATCACAAGTTTGACCCCGTCTCTCAGGTCGATTACTACGCGATGAAAGCCGTCTTCGCCGGAGTGCAACATGGCGACAGGCCGCTCGCCACGCGCGATACAGAACAACGAAAGAAGAAAGCCGCCGAAGTGCGCCGCGAACTCGCGGACCTAAATGCAAAGCTTGAGGCAATGGAACCACTCGCGCAGCCCGATGGGCCGCCGGACCGGCGCGCAGCCGTCAATCTGTTGCGGAATGTCGAGCGCTTCGCCCCGGTGAAGGCCAAGTTCATCCGCTTCACGGTCCTGGCGACCAATAACATCGAACCATGCATTGACGAAATTGAGGTATTCACCGCCGGGCCTTCACCGAAGAATATCGCTTTGGCATCGCTTGGCACGAAGACGACTTCATCCGGCAACTATTCCGCCGCTCCCTCCATTCACCGGCTGGAGTTCATCAACGACGGCCAGTACGGCAATTCGCACAGTTGGATCTCGAACGAATCGGGGGCGGGTTGGGTGCAATTGGAACTGAAAGAGCCGACCGAGATCGATCGCATTGTCTGGGCGCGCGATCGCGAGGGGAAATTCCAGGATCGGCTGGCCGTCAAATACCGCATCGAAGTCGCACGGATGCCGGGAGAATGGAAGGTAGTCGCATCGTCCGACGATCGACTGCCGTACGGCTCGAAGTCGCTGCCCCAAGTCAGCGAAGCGCAGCGGCGCTTGACCGAGCAACGCGATTCGTTGGAAACGCGAGTGGCCTCGCTCGAACGCGTGCCCATGGCTTATGCCGGGCAATTCACCGCGGCGGAACCGGTGCACCTGCTCAATCGCGGTGATCCGATGCAGAAACGCGAAGCCGTTTCACCCGCTTCGCTAGCGCAGTTCGGTTCGAAGTTGAAATTGCCGGCCGACGCGCAAGAAGGCCAACGTCGCCTCGCGCTGGCGAAGTGGATCGCCGATCCGAAGAACCCGCTCACCGCCCGCGTCCTGGTCAATCGCCTCTGGCACCATCATTTCGGCCAGGGCATTGTCGCCACGCCGAGCGATTCCGACGGCGGATTTTCCCTCCGCTACGTGCTGCCCACTTGCGAATCGATTGGCCGGGCCTTGCGCGCGAAGCAAGATTTTCACCTGATCGTCCTCACCAGCACCGTCATGCCCGGTTCCACGGGCGGCGAAGTCCTTGCCACGCTCGAAAAAACCAGTGGCAAGCTGGTGGGACGCGACTTTGGCCTCTGTTACAGCCCTGAGTTCATCGCTCTCGGCAGTGTTATCCGCGATTTCCTGAACCCTGACTTTGTTTTGATTGGCGAGTCCGACCCGCGCTCCGGCGATGTCCTCGAGGGGCTCTACAAGCGTGTCTGCGAGAACTCGCCGCAAGCCGCGAGGATGAATTT
This sequence comes from Gemmataceae bacterium, assembly GCA_041495645.1. Lineage (GTDB taxonomy): Bacteria > Planctomycetota > Planctomycetia > Gemmatales > Gemmataceae > JBGQCZ01. Next base: position 10,058 of record JBGQCZ010000124.1, read on the forward strand.
CATCAACGCCGAAATCGCCAAGATCTCCGTAAATACCTACGTCACCACCAAAATCAGTTTTGCGAACATGCTGGCGCGCATCTGTGAAGCGCTGCCCGACGCAAATGTGGATGTGGTCACCTCGGCCCTCGGCCGGGATAGCCGCATCGGCGCAAAATACCTCAAGGGCGCGGTCAGCTATGGCGGGCCCTGCTTCCCGCGCGACAACATCGCCCTGGCTACGCTCGCGAAGCGCGTGGGCGCCCCGGCGGATATCGCCGAGGC
>JBGQCZ010000125.1:0-10226 GCA_041495645.1 Gemmataceae bacterium
CGAGCGTCATGTCGAGCAGGCAACGCAGGAAGAACCAGCCGCTGCCCGCCATCAACCATAGGAAGCCGTAGCGGTTCAGAGCCTTGGCTAGCGCCCGCGGTTCGACGCTTGCCGCCACGTCGGCCGGAATTTGAACCCGCGCCGCTTCTCCCAGGAAAAGAAACCCCGGAACCAACAAGTAGAGCGACAGCACGTCCCAATTGCGCAGATTGAAGAAGCGATTGAAGCGGAAGTACAACCCGACCGCCAGCATCAGCGACAGGTAAAACCAGGTCGCTGGACTGGGCAGATTGAAGTCGAGGAAGACCATAACATACCCGCCGACGGCAGCGAGCGGCACGCAAGAGTGGGGTTCATAATAGGGGTAACGGATGGGAGAGGAGAATGCAAGAGGAAAGCGCCCAACCGTTTGCGGCTCTGCGAGGTAGCGCAAAGCCGCAAGCGGCCCAGCGTCTCGACTCAGTCTCCGCGAAGCTTGAGCCCCATGGCGGTGAGCTTGTCGCGCACCTCGTTGAGCGAGGTCATGCCGAAGTTCTTGGCTTCGAGCAACTCATCGGCAGTGCGTTGAAGCAGATCGCCGATGCTGGCGATGTTTAGCTTGTTCATGCACTTGCGCGCCCGCACCGACAGGTTTAGGTCCATGACTGGCTTATTCAGCATGGCCTGTTCTTCGGGCGACATGGCCTGGGCGTGGAAATGCCGCGGCCGCGGTTCGTAGGCAGTGCCCTGTTCGAGTGACTGGCCGATGCGCAGGCCCTTGGCCGTCATGATTTCCTTGAGTTCGTCCAGCGAGGTTTCGCCAAAATTCTTGCTGGCCAGCAATTGCTGATCGGACACGCGCGTCAGGTCGCCCAGCGATTTGATGTTCAGCTTCTTGAGGCAGTTGCGGCTGCGGACCGATAATTCGAAATCGGTGACGGGCACTTCCATCACTTGCCGGAACGCGGCGTCCTGCGTTTCCTCGTCCGGGTGATAGTACATGGTCTGCGCGGCCTGGGCGTCCTTCAGAAACAGCCGGGCGCGTTCCTTGGCCTGCTCGTCCGGCGGATTCGCCTTGATGATGCGGCTGTAGCACTCGACGGCCCGGTCGTACTTGTCGTTGTCCTCGTACAGCACGCCGAGGTTGTTGAGCGAGCCCAAGTGAATCGGCGGATGGCGCAGGCAGCTTTCGTAAAGATTGATGGCGTTGTCGTCGTTGCCGGCCAAGTCGTTGGCGTAGCCAAGTTGGAACAAGGCCCCGGTGTGCGACGGGTCCAAGTCGATGGCTTTTTCAAGGTACTGGATCGCTCGGGTCTTGTCGCCCTCGGCCTGGGAAATCCCGGCTTGCTGATAGTGAAACTCGGCCAAATGCTTCGACTGCTCTTCCTGCTTCTGCAGGATTTGCTTGGCTTCCTTAATCTCGCCCTTGATGCGGTGCAGGCCGGCTTTCTGCAATTGAATCAAGTTCGCCGCGTAGCCGGATTTTTCGGACTTGTCGTAGGATTTCCAGGCTTCGTCAAACTGGCCCTGCGAGGAGAGCGCACGGCCGAGATAAAAATTCGCCAGCGCCCCGTCGGCTTGTTTCAGGTGCTCGATGGCCTGATTGGTATGGCCCTGAAAATATCGGACGATGCCTAGCTTCAAATGTGAGTTCTTCTGGGCGGGGCCGGCGGCGGTCTCGGCCTTCTTGGCGAGCGCATCGCCTACTTCGCGCAGGTTCTTGAATTGCGGGCCGCCTTGGGCCAATCCCTCCCGCAGCTTGGCGACCGTGCCGGCGTTGCACTCTTCCCGCTCGACCAGCAGGGCCTTTAGGTCAATCAGCGAGTCGGCCATGAAACGAATTCTCCGGATCGGAACAGTGTGTTTGAAAGGACAATTCTAATCGGAATGCCGAAGTTGGCAATATGAAGATGGTTACGGCTCATTTGATGTCGATCTTGATGCTCAACTCCTTCAATTGCTTTTCGGTCACTTCACTCGGCGCGCCCATCATCAAGTCTTGGGCCCGTTGATTCATCGGGAAGGCGATCACCTCGCGAATGTTCTTTTCGTCGGCGAGTAACATCACGATGCGGTCGACGCCCGGGGCAATCCCGCCGTGCGGCGGGGCGCCGAGCTTGAACGCGTTGATCATGCCGCCAAACCTCTTGTTCACGTCGTCCCGCGAATAACCGGCGATTTCAAAGGCCCGATACATCACGTCCGGGCGATGATTGCGAATCGCGCCTGACGAAAGTTCGACGCCATTGCAGACGATGTCGTACTGAAACGCCTTGATTTCCAGCGGGTTCTTCGAGTTCAGCGCATCGAGCCCGCCTTGCGGCATCGAGAACGGGTTGTGGCTGAACGTCACCTTTCCCGCGTCGTCGAGTTCATACATCGGAAAGTCGGTGATCCAGCAAAAGCGGAACGTGTCCTTTTCCACCAGCCCGAGTTCGTTGCCCAGGTGCGAGCGAATCCCGCCGAGGACTTTGCACAGCTTGTCCACTTTCTCGTCGGCCGCGAAGAAGATGGCGAATCCCGGTCCGGCTCCGCACATTTTCAACAATCCCGGACCGATCTCCGGCGTGATGAACTTGGAGATCGAGCCCTTGAACGTCCCGTCGGCTTGCACCGTGATCCAGGCCAACCCGCCCAGTCCTTCGGCTTTGGCACGTTCGTCGAGCGTGTCGAAGAACTTGCGTGACTTATCGGCACAACTCGGCACGGGCAGGACGCGGACCGTCTTGCCGGCGAAGAACGGCACCTTCGCGCCCAGAAGTTCGGTCGCGTCACGGATTTCCAGCGGAATGCGCAGGTCGGGTTTATCGGAGCCGTATTTGAGCATCGCCTCGGCGTACGGGACGCGCGGAAACGGCACCGGGGTCATTTTTCGTTCCGGCCGGAATTCCGGGAACAAGCCGGTGAAGAGCTTTTCCATCGCCGCGAACACGTCGTCCTGCGTGACGAAGCTCATTTCCAGATCGAGTTGATAGAACTCGCCCGGCGAACGGTCGGCCCGGGCGTCCTCGTCGCGGAAACAGGGGGCGATTTGAAAATAACGATCGAACCCAGCGACCATGAGCAATTGTTTGAACTGCTGCGGGGCCTGCGGCAAGGCGTAGAACTTGCCCGGATGCACCCGCGACGGCACCAGATAATCGCGAGCTCCCTCGGGGCTGGAACTTGTAAGGATCGGCGTCGAGTATTCCAGAAAGTTCATGTCGGTCATGCGCCGGCGGATGCTCAAAATCACCTTTGAGCGCAGAATGATGTTAGCATGAATCTTCGAACGCCGCAGATCGACGAACCGGTACTTGAGCCGCGTCTCTTCCGGCACCTCGTCCTCGGGAAAGACGCTGAACGGCAACCGGCCCTCGAATTCCTCCGAGCCGAGCATCGAGCCCAGCACTTCGAATGCGCCGACCACGACTTCGATTTCGCCGGTCGGCATGTTCTTGTTGACGTTGTTGGCCTCGCGAGCGACGACCTGGCCATCGACGCGGATGACGGTTTCCTTGGGCAGCCGGCCGATCTCGTCGAGGAATGGAGCATCTTTCGGAACGAGCAGTTGCGTGTCGCCGTAATGGTCGCGCAAGTTCAGGAACAGCAATCCGCCCAGGTCGCGGCGGTTGTGAATCCAGCCCGACAGGCGAACGCTTTGACCGGCGTCCGATTTTCGCAACTGGCCGCACGTGTGCGATCGATAGGGATGCATGGAAATTCAGGACTCGAAGAGCATGGGTCCGCCGAAGGTCATTCGTATATGATGTACGGAATTGCGACAAGGTTCGCCTCTGACCCGCCGCTTGCGGCGTTGCCTGATGCCCAAAAAAAGCCACGCCGCTCCCGAAATCCCCGCCTGTTACGCCACGGTTCATCGCGGCCTCGAAGACGTGGCCGCGGATGAGATCGAGCGCGATCTGGGCGGCGAGGTCAAGAAATCGGGCCGAGGGCTGGTCGCGTTCCGCGCCCCGGAAATCACTCCCGATATTCTGAAACTGCGCACCACCGAGGACGTGTTCCTTCTTGCTTGGGGCACCAGCGATCTTTCCTTCCGCGCTGCCGACCTCGAACGCATCACCAATTGGACCCGCCGCGTTCATTGGGACGAATACTTGAAGATTCACCACGCTATCCGCCCAAAGCCGAAGGGCAAGCCGACCTGGTGGCTCGTCACGCAGATGACCGGCGAACATGCGTATCGGCGTGTCGATGCCCGCAAGGCGATGGCCCGCGGGCTCGAAGGCGCGTTTCCGCCGAGTTGGAAGACTTCCGAGGAAAACGCGTCGATCGAAGTGTGGCTGACCATCCACGGCGAACAGGCGGTGTGCGGGTTGCGGCTTTCGGACCGAACGATGCGGCACCGCACTTACAAGGGCGAACATGTGCCGGCGTCGCTGCGGCCAACCATTGCGGCGGCGATGGTGCGGCTCGCGGGCGCGTCGCCGGAGCAAGTGGTGCTCGATCCGATGTGCGGGGCGGGCACGATTCTGGCGGAGCAAGTTGAACTGGCTCGGCAGCGTGGAGCGGGCCGCATCGCCATTTGGGGCGGCGACATCGATCCCAACGCGGTTCGAGCCGCGTCCGCGAACCTGCGCAAGTTCAGCCCGGACATGCTGGTTCACTGGGACGCGCGGCGGCTGCCGATTCCGAATGCTTCGGTCGATCGCATCATCTGCAATCCGCCGTTCGGCAAGCAGATGAGCACGCCCGAAGAAATCGGCCCGCTCTATCGCAAGGCCATCGCGGAGTGGGACCGCGTGTTGAAGCCAGGCGGCCGAGCCGTGCTGCTGGTCGCCGATCCGCAGCCGTTGCTCGACGCAATCGGCAAAGCGGGCTGGTCGCCGCAAAAACAGTATCGCGTCCAGGTGTTGGGCCAAGCGGCGCTGATGGGCGTGTGGCGGAAGCGTGAGGCAACATTGTAGACGGGAAAGAACATTTTGTTTGGGTTGGAATGACCGACGCGATATTGTTGACGCGCAAAGCCGCCAACCTTAGAATTTCGTGCAATTCACTGGGTGCCTGGCCTTTCCGAAAGAGGTGCGGCGATGACACGAGACTTGCTGATTCGGATATTCGTTTCGTGCATGTTGTTGGCTTCTGTGTCTTGCAAAAAACCGTCCGCGAAGTCGGAGAAGACAATCGAATTCGCGCCAGCCGAATTCACGGAGGTCGACTCGCTGGCTGCCCTGCAGCTTGACGCTCAGGTAGCCGCGCTGGTCAAAGGGAAGTCCGACGCGGACGCCGAGTCGTTCCTCGCCAAGGCCGATCTACTGAAGCCGATTGGACGATACGAAGATGCTGCAGCGAACTACCTTGCCGCATTGAAGTTGGATCCCAAACACGTCTTGGCGCGTTACCAGCTCGCTTGCAACCTTGCGCTCTGGGGGCATCGACGTTTGGCGATATCGACACTTCAACAATTAATTGACAACGGCTTCTGGGGCTACGAAATGATGAGGGAGGACGACGACCTAGAGTCGATCCAAAAGAGTCCTGAATTCAAGGTGATGTTGGCCAAGGTCAACGAGAGATACCCGGCCGAGGCGGCGAAACGAGCTGGGAAATGGCATATTGCTTTGCCGGATGGTAACCCGCCAGCGAAGGGCTGGCTGGTCGTGATGTTTCTGCACGGCATGGGCGATCACGCCGGCGCCTACATCCCAAATGCCGAGGCAGCCGCGGAAAATGGATTCGCGGGAATAGCGGTCTCCGGCCCAGTTGTGCAGTGGGAAAATCGACATGCCTGGCCATCCGAGGATTTTGAGACAACACACGAACATCTACAAAAGGTTCTCGGTAACTATCGCGACCGAAATGTGTTGGACACTTCTCGCGTCTTCCTGGTCGGTTTTTCGCAAGGCGCAGTCCATGCTGCCGGACTGTTGGCTTCGCATCCAAACCTATACTCCGGTGCCATCGTGCTGTCGCCTGGCGGCCCTCCCGGTGTGCCCAAGAAACTGAACGGCAAGAGCTCACCCAGACCGATGTGCGTCATTCACGGCGAAAAGGAATTGTTGGGAAATGTAATGGAAGCCAGGGCGTGTGCATCGGTCTGGAAGAATGCCGGATGGCCGCTGTTGGAGGAGAAGCACTCCGGCACACATCATTTTCCGTCGGACTGGGACGAGCGATTTCCAAGGTTGTTGAAATGGCTTGCCCAAAACAGCAAATGAAAGGTTGAGCAGAATCCATTCGTCATGCCGGCTCGCTATGCTGATTTGAGCGACACGAAGTACAAATCGACCCTCACCTGGAGAATTTGCACATGGGCGTGCTGGCTGATTGGCAGATTGAACGCGACATCAAGATCGAACCGCTGGCCGAACATGCGCGGCGGCCGTAAAGAATCAGAAAGATTCAGTTTCAATTCTGTTTTCCGGCGTCAGATTGCGATAGGTGCGTTCCGCGTCGAGGCGCGCGATCCTCGGTCTTGGCGGCCAATCCTTGGCGACAATGACCTCGGGTATATCAGGCCGGCTGAAGTTCGACCAATTCGCTGGCGGCGGTCGGTTTGGGGATGGGGTATCCGCGGTTTCGCATGTCTTCGACGTGTAACTGAATCGCCTCGCGAATGAGGCGCTTGACCTCACGCCGCGTCTTGGCCACCGCGACACAACCGGGCAGATCGGGCACAAACGCTCCGAAACTGGCAGGGCCTTTCTCGATGACGACCAGGTACTTCATTGGCGACCTCACTTGAGCCCCGCTTGCCGCAGAATGCTATGGAGAGTGCCGGGCGGAACTTCCTCGGAGAGTTTGCCGGCGACGGTCACCGTTCCCGGCTTGACCGGGTGATGGAATTGCCGGTGATCGCCCCGAGTACGAGCCCAGAACCAACCGTCGGCCTCGATCAGCTAGATGGCGGCACGCACTTTCATGGTATCAACCGCGTCCGGCAACATGCAATTCTATTGTCGCGTCGAATCGGCATGGGCCATGATCTCCAGCACGGTTTGCGGATCGGTCAATAGCTCTCCCGTTTTCGCGTCGACTCGTAGGGTGCCGACGCGACCTAGCGTGCCTTGCCCGGCAAAGTAAATACCACGGGAACCGACCAATAAACCCGCTCGCCCACGGTCAGCTCGGGCGTGTCGCCGCCGAATTGGGTGCTGAGTTCGTGCATGACGTATTGCGTAACTCTTTGCTGGGCGGAGAACGACGTCACGTTCAACGGCTGCGTAACATGAATGTTGTTGTCGAAGGTGCTTTCCGAGGGCAATGGCATGCCCGGAAGGTGTGTTATCATCGCTTCGTTCCTCACGTTTTTCTGCAGCGTCTGTGCTTTAGCTTAGCCGGTTTCTCGGCGCGCTAGGCACTTGCTATTTTCATGGTTTCAGGGTGCCGCCGCGGCATGACGACTGACACCGATTATTGTGACACCGATTATTCCAGCGATCGGGGAGTTTCTTTGTGTTCCCGTGTTCGTGGGCAACAACTTCAAAGATTTTGCCTCGCGTAGCATGCCCGCCGAGAACTTCTGAGGTTGTGGCCATTTGTACAGTATCTGTATAATGGCAGCGGCCTCGAGAGCGGCAGGGGCACTTCTAGGGCTGGCTTGTACGCACGCTTTATCCGAGCCAGTTCTCCCCTACCGTTCCTTGCGGTGTCTCCCAGGTGGGCGCAAGGAGGGTGTGAACCTCGCCCTCCTTGCGTTTTTACTGTCAGCCGTTCTTTGACATCTTGACTGAGTACCGCGACGAAGAGCGCACGGGGGCCGTGGCGCGGGAAAGGTGGGGGCCGGCATGCGGGAAAACCGCTGAGAGACTCATCCATGGGTCGCCGCTGGGGAAAGCCAACCTGGACCGCCCGACAGTATCATGGACAACCCAACTGCTTTTTCAACTGCCAATACAACCGGTATTCCAACCCGGATTCCAACCACCACCACCACTTTCCCAACGATTTGTTTGAGGTGCTCCGGGGGGGGTCGGAAATTGGCTGCGGGCAAGGATTTATGTCTAATATGTCAAATTGGCGCACACTGCCGATAGTTGGGTTTCGTTTGGTTCGGAGTTGTTTTTGTGGTTTGGTTCGGGGTGTCACTCAGAGCCCCACGCGTAAGCGAGGGAGACCCCTACCACCTAATGATGCCCGGATCGTTTCCTGCGGCAAGTGTGCCGCCGCAGGGCTATAAATGGTCTCTGCAAGCGAAGCGGCTTTGCGCGCAGAATGTCGGCGTGATTCAGTTATCGTGAACAACGCGGTTCGACGATGGCGCCAATTGGCACTTTTTGGCACGCCAGGAAAAAAAACCTGATTAGGAGGTCGTGCGGTTGCGAGTTGGATTTCTCTGAGCAGTGTCCCAAAATGTCCCAAAATGTCCACGAAAACAGAATTTTCCCGGCTCCGAGGTGTGCCGTTGGCGACCGCTAAGGCTCATGGCGAGCAGACGGGAGCTTTGGTTGGTCCGTCCGAAGGCACCACGCCACGATTTTTGGGTAGACAGTCTACTACCTTCCTATGCTGATTCCGGCGGCAGCAATGCAGACTGGACCACCAACACGGAGACTGGATTCATGGGCGTGCTGGCTGATTGGCAGATTGAGCGCGACATCAAGATCGAACCGTTGGCCGAGCATGCTCGCCGGCCGGGGGTGATTTCCTACGGCGTGACCAGTTACGGCTACGACGTGCGCGTGGGCCGTAAGTTCAAGGTCTTTACCAACGCCCGCTGCGCAATCGTCGATCCGAAGAATTTCGACCCGCAATCGTTTATCGACATCGAAGCCGATGATTGTTTGATCCCGCCAAATAGTTTTGCCCTGGCCGAAACCGTCGAGTTTCTGGAAATCCCGCGCGACGTGATCGCGGTGTGCGTGGGAAAATCGACTTACGCCCGCATTGGAATAATCGTGAATGTGACGCCGCTGGAGCCGGAATGGCGCGGCAAAGTGACGATCGAGATCAGCAACACGACTCCGTTGCCGGCGAAAGTGTATGCTGGAGAAGGGATTGCGCAAATCCTGTTCTTTCGTGCAGACAGTGTATGCCGGACCAGCTATGCTGATAAGAAGGGGAAGTACCAGGACCAGCCGGGTCTGACGCTTCCGTTCGTGTTGAAAGAAGATTTGAAGAGCTGACGGTGAATGTCCGCCGTGCGAAGCGGTTCGCGATTGGCGAGAGGAAATTTTCGGACGAGTGCTCTTTACCCGCGCGATGCGGCAGGATAATCTACCGGTCGTCTCATAGCTCGCAGGCGACCCCTTCTATATGGATACGCGTCGCACGGAGCAGAGCGTCACGGAACGATATCATGAAGATCAATCGCCGTTACACCCGTGAGGGGCAAGAGCCCCTTGCGCAGGTTCCCTTCACCTCCCGTGATTCGCGCATCGTGAATCCGGATGGGTCCGTCGTCTTCGAGATGACCGCGATTCAAGTGCCTGAATCGTGGTCGCAAGTCGCGACCGATATCCTCGCGCAAAAATACTTCCGCCGCGCCGGCGTGCCCGCGCGCCTGGAGAAAATCGTCGAGGAAGGCGTGCCCGAATGGCTGCGCCGCGGCCGCCCCGCTCCCGGTTCCCAACTCGTCGGCGAAACCGATTCACGCCAGGTCTTCGAACGCCTCGCGGGCTGCTGGACTTATTGGGGTTGGAAGGGCGGATACTTTTCGAGCGAAGCCGACGCCCGCACCTTCCACGACGAAACCGTTTACATGCTGGCCACGCAAATGGCCGCACCGAACAGCCCGCAATGGTTCAACACCGGCTTGAACTGGGCTTACGGCATCGAAGGACCGGCTCAAGGCCATTATTTCGTCGATCCCGCCACGCAAAAAATGACGCGCTCGACCTCCGCGTACGAGCGACCGGCCCCGCATGCGTGCTTCATCCAGAGTGTGAGCGACGATCTCGTGAACGAAGGCGGGATCATGGACTTGTGGGTCCGCGAGGCCCGCATCTTCAAATATGGCAGCGGCACCGGTTCCGATTTTTCCTCGCTGCGCGGCGAAGGCGAACCACTCTCCGGCGGCGGCAAATCCAGCGGGTTGATGAGCTTCCTGAAGATCGGCGACCGAGCAGCCGGCGCGATCAAGTCCGGCGGCACCACCCGCCGTGCGGCCAAGATGGTGGTCTTGCAACTCGATCACCCGGACATCGAAGAGTTCGTGAACTGGAAGGTGGTTGAAGAGCAGAAGGTCGCGGCGCTGGTCACCGGTTCGAAATTGTTGAGCCGGCATCTCAACGCGATCTTGAAGGCTTGCCATGCGCCGGGCGAGGAATCGGGACACGATCCGAAGCTTAGCGCCACGCTGCGCAAAG
>JBGQCZ010000126.1:0-10183 GCA_041495645.1 Gemmataceae bacterium
CCGAGGGTTCGATCGTGTTCGAGTCATTTCAAGTTTTGACGATCGGCGGCGTGTTCGACACGGGCTGTATGGCCGCGTGCTGGCGCACACCACCACTCAAAAAGCAACAAAAGCAACAATTTGTTTGCGAGCATCCATGTGCGCGTGGCAAGTCTGCTCAATTCAAGGAGTTGCGTCAAAACAGCGGCTTGTGGGTCGAAACTGAAATGTTGCTTTTTGTTGCTTTCGATCGAATCGCTGATCCAAGGAACGGGCTCGACGTCAGCCTGGGACCAAACCAAGGGCGTCGCCCACACTCCCCTGGCGCCGACATCGAGCCTCCTCACCGGCTCGCTATCGCTGGCGGATTTCCTCGCCCCAGTCTGGGTCAACACCAGCCCCGTGCGGTCGGGGAGTTAGCTTGGTTGCGATGGCCGTTGCAATTCCGTCTTTGCGGGCCACATGCTCGCGCCACCGCCTGGAGCGGTAAGCCACGGACCGAAGGGCAGGCCCAAGGCGACGAATTACGAGTGCGGCTGGGACGTGCGGGCGAATTGTACCTGGAATGCCCGATAGGCGGCGTGGGAACGGAAGGCGTATCCCGACTTACAAAAGAACGATTGTGCCCGGCACAGCCCGTGATATGCTGGTAGACGCGCAATCGACCGCATAGGTCAGTCACCTATTAACAAGTTCGGCGGCGTGAGCAGCCGGGTCAAGTTGCTTGAATCACGCGGATGTCCGTTATTTCGCTGCTGACCGATTCGAATTCAGGGTACCTGCATGTTGACTGCCGCTGAGAGACTTGGCATCAATCTGACTCGCCGGAGCCTTTTGCGGGTGGGCAGCTTGGGAATGCTCGGGCTCAGCTTGCCGCAGTTGCTCCGGGCACGGAACTCTTCGCCGCGCCAGGATTCACAGAGTGGACAAGACGTTTCGTGCATCTTCGTCGTCCAGTACGGCGGCGCGAGCCACATCGATACCTGGGACCCCAAGCCCGACGCCCCGGACAGTATCCGCGGCCCTTACAAGCCAATTGCCACGTCTGTCCCCGGCCTGCGTTTCGGCGAATTGCTTCCACGACTTGCTCGTCTCGCGCATCGCTACTGTCTCATCCGCTCGATGACGCACGCCAGCGCCGACCACGACGGCGGAATGCATGTCTGCCTCACCGGACACTCTCGCCCGCTGGATGCGACTCCCAGCTTTGGTTCCGTGGCCAGCCGCCTGTCGCCTGCGCGTACCCCATTGCCCTCTCACGTCTGGCTGCAGAACCTCGACGCGGACGTTCGTCCCTGGTATCTCACCGGCGGTTCGCTCGGACCGGCGCACGCCCCATTGCTCGTGGGCAAAGGTGCGGACAATTCTTCGTCGCCCAACTTTCGCATGAACTCGTTCGACCCACCGGCGGACGTGTCACTGCAACGGCAGACCCAACGGCAGCAACTCCTGGCCGGACTCGACCAAGCTTCGTGGTCCGGAATGCCGTTAATTCGGGCGGCGGACGCCATGCAGAACTGCCGGGAGCGAGCTCTTGACATGATCACCGGCCCCGAAGCCCGGCGTGCCTTCGACCTGAGCCAGGAGCCTGACAAGGTGCGTGAGCGCTACGGCCGGCACCCTCTCGGTCAGAATCTACTACTCGCCCGTCGGCTCGTGGAAGCCGGAACGCGGCTGGTTAGCGTCAACGCTTGGGCCGGCGTGCCAAAGCAAGGCGAAGGGTTCGTCTACTCCCCTTCGTTTACGCAGGGTTGGGACCACCACGGCGCCGAGGTGCAGAAGTGCGGTATTTTCAGCACGGGCCAGTTCGGGTTAGGGCTCGTGCTGCCGCGCTTCGACCAGGCACTGTCCGCCTTGCTCGAAGATCTTGAAGATCGCGGCCTTCTCAATCGAACTCTCGTCGTCGTGGTGGGTGAATTCGGCCGCACACCGAAGATCACGTCGAACCCGTATCCAGGCCGCGATCACTGGCCCGCATGCTACTCGGCCCTGTTGGCCGGGGCCGGCGCCAAGGCCGGCATGGTTTACGGCGCCTCCGACAAGATCGGCGCTTATGTCAAGGACGCGCCCGTCTCTCCAGAGAACTTCGGCGCCACGCTGCTCCAGGCCCTCGGAATCGCGCCGGGAACCCGATTGAGCCCCGACGGCGCCACGCAACCTGCCAGCGCCGGCCTGACAATCGCCGATTTGATTGGCGGCCGCTGGCGGGGTGGCCTTGATCGTCAATCGTCGCACCGCGAACAGGGACCTTCGGCCTACTAATCCGCTGCGGGCTCCGACTTGTCCTCAACATTCGCGGTCAGAGCGCAGTCCCGATCACAGAGCCTTCGGCCGTTTTCAGACAGGAGAACTACATGCGTTATTCGCTCGCTACGACGATCGTTCTGTCACTTCCCGGCATCTTTGGCGGCATGGTCCATGCTGAGGACGGCTCCTTCAATTCGAATGGTGTCAAGATCCGATTCATCAGCGAGGGCAAAGGAGAGGCAGTCGTGCTGCTGCACGGGCTTACCGGCCGCGCCGAGTCGTGGGGCAAGAACCCTGTGCGAAACGCGAAGATGATGCCCGAACTGGCGAAGAATTACCGCGTCATCGCGCTCGACTGCCGGGGACACGGCCAGAGCGATAAGCCGCACGACCCAAAGAAGTATGGTCGGGAGATGATCGAAGACGTCGTGCGGTTACTCGATCACCTGAAAATCAAGAAGGCGCACGTCGTCGGATACTCGATGGGCGCCTGGGTCGCCGGAACGCTGCTCGTCACCCACCCGGATCGGCTGCTAAGCGCGACGCTCGGCGGAGGCGGGCCATGGTTCGAGCCGAGCAAGGAATTCGTCGCGTCCACGGATGCACTGATCGATGCACTTGAGAAAGGCAAAATCCAATCACCGTTCTTTCAGGGCCAGGATCAGGCGGCGCTCGCGGCGGTCCTCCGCGGCGCAACGCAAACTCCAGTCACGGAAGAACAACTCAAAGTGAACAAGGTTCCCACACTCGTCGCGAACGGCAGCAAGGACGGCGACGCGGCGCGCCGGAAGCAACTCCAACGGCTTGCCAGCTTGTTGGGCGCCGAATTCAAGGTGATTGAGGGCGCCGACCACCTCGGGACGGAGACTTCGCCCGAATTCCTCGAAACGGTTCTGGCATTCATCAAGAAACACATACAGTGAGTCGGTCCCCGTGGTCCCGCCTCAAGCGGGCGCTTTGCAACCACTGCGGCAACGCCGGGGGCCGCACTCTTGCGACATAGTCAACGTATCGTAATGCCTACAATGAGCCCGTTGATCGCATTACCAGACTGACAACGAGATCCTCATGAATCGTTACTTGGCATCTTTTTTCGTCTTTGTTATTGGTTTCGGCCCGGCGCTCGCACAGGAGCCGTTACGAGTTGCCGGCGAACGGCCCGTGGATATTCGCCACATACGGCTCGACCTGAACGTTGATTTGCCCAAGAAAACCGTCGATGCCACGGCGTTCCTGCGTTTCCACACGATGCATCCCGCTCGGCATATCCCTCTGGATGCCGTCGGTTTCGAAGTCAGTCAGGTGTTTCTCGGCGCCGTCAATGATTCGAACCCCGACAATCCAGCACAAGACAAGCCGCGGGGGCCGCTGGAGTTTCGCCATGACGGCAAGAAACTCGACATCGATTTGCCCGCGGAATGGCCGGCCGAGCGAGACGGTTGGCTCGTGGTGCGTTATCGGGTGCGCGAGCCGAAAGACGGGCTGTTCTTCTTCGGCCCGACGCCGTCCGAACCCAATGTTCCGCTCACCGTCTGGAGCCAGGGAGAGGCCGTCACCAATCGTTACTGGTTCCCGTGCTTCGATCATCCCGATCAAAAGCAGACGACCGAACTTGTCGTCACCGTGGCCGAGGGGTTCGAAGTTTTGTCCAACGGCAAGTTGATCGACAAGAAACCGAACGATGACAAGACCGTCACGTTCCATTGGAAGCAGGACAAACCGCATGTGAGCTATCTCGTGACGCTGGTGGTGGGTAAGTTCGACATCGTGCGCGAGCAGTGGAAGGGAAAAGAGGTTTCCTATTACGTGCCGGTGGGGCGGAAGGTGGACATTGCCCGGACGTTTGGGCGGACACGCGAGATGATCGACTTTTTCAGCCGGCGGTTTGGAATCGACTATCCTTGGGAGAAATACGCTCAAGTCGTCGTCGAACAATTCACGGCCGGCGGGATGGAGAATACCAGCGCCACCACGCTCACTGAATTCGGTTTGATCAGCGAACGGGGGTCGATCGACAGCGATGCCGAGGGATTGATTTCCCATGAACTCGCTCATCAATGGTGGGGCGACTTGGTGACGTGCCGCGACTGGTCGCACCTCTGGCTGAATGAAGGCTGGGCGAGTTTTTGTGAAGTGGTCTGGGCAGAGCATGGCCAGGGCAAGGACGAAGCGATGTATGACCTCATTCATAAGGCCAGGGGAGTGATCGGCAATCAGACCGCGAAGGACCGGCCGATCGTTGACCGCCGCTACGCGTTTCCGGACGCCATGTTTGACTCTCGTGCGTATCCCAAGGGCGCCTGGGTCTTGCACATGTTGCGTGAACATCTCGGCGAAGCCGACTTCTGGAAAGCCGTGCGCGTTTATGGCACGGAACACCAACACAAGAGCGTCGAAACCAGCGATTTCCGCAAGACGATGGAACGTGTGAGCGGGCGGAACCTGGAGCGCTTCTTTTACGATTGGACCGAGCGACCCGGTTACCCGACGCTTGAAGTGAAAATGGAATACTTGGCGGACAGCAAACTGACCAAGATTCACGTGAAACAGGTGCAGCCGGGCGAACCGTTTCACATCGCTTTGCCAATCAGCTGTTTCCTAGGCGAGTCCGGCAAGGGCGCATGGCAAGAAGAACGCCTGCCGGTGACGGAGAAAGAGCACACGTTCTTTCTGCGCCAGACTTCGCCGAACCAGATCGAGATCGACCCCCGGCTGACGCTGCTGGCCGAGTGGCGAATTGATCAGGGACGTCACCTTTGGGCGGAGCAGTTGAAATCATCGGCGAGTGTTGCCGTGCGGATCCGGGCCGCCGAACATTTCGGCAAGAGCAAGGACCCGGCAGACCGCGAATTGCTTGCCGACTGCTTGAAGACCGAGAAATTCTGGGGCGTGGCAGCAGAGCTCGCCAAAGCACTCGGGGATAGCGGCGGCGACATCAGTCGCGACGCCCTGATCGCCGGCTCGAAGCACGCGCATCCGAAAGTGCGCCGCCCGTGTGTCGAGGCGCTTGGCAAGTTTACGGGTGATGCCAAGGCGGCGGCAGCACTCAAAGACGTCCAGAAGACCGGCGACCCGAGCGCGCGCGTCGAGGCCGCGGCCATTGAAGCTTATGCAAAGTTGCGCGAGAGGAATGCGGTGGCAATTTTGATGCCCTGGCTCGCCAAGCCGTCCGACCATGAAATGCTGCGAACAGCTGCCTTGCGCGGCCTGGGGGAGTCGCAGGATATGTCGGTGTTGGATACGCTCATTTCCTGGTCACAACAGGGAAAACCACCCGAAACTCGCATGGCTGCCGTCGGCGCGCTCGCCAACCTGGCCAAGACGGGGAATCCCGACGACGGCCAAAAAACCGTGATCGCTACGGCCATCGCCGCCTGTCTGGAAGGCGAAACGCCGCGCATTCGTCGTGCGGCGGTTGATGCCATCCGGGAACTTGGCCGAACCGCCTCGCCAAGCGTGCCCGTGTTGGAAATGATTGCTCGGCACGACACCAACGAGCGCATCGCCGAGTTGGCCAAGAAAGCAGTGGAGCAAATTCGCGCGAACACCCCCGCGCCGGTCGAAGTTACGCGTCTGGGCGAGGAGTTGGAAAAACTGAAAAAGGCCAACGAAGAGTTGCGCCAGCGGTTGGATCGTTGGGAGAAGCGATGACCATTCCGATGCATCAACCTGCAATCCCCTTCATCCTCGGCTGCGGCAATCGAATGGGAGGGACTTCCCCACGGCTTGAATCGATTCTTTCGGCCCCCAATCGGCGATGAGGTGGCGGATGGTGCAGGAATTCACACAGGAAATGGTTGATCGACACGACGCCCTCACGGCGAAAGGCGAGGCTCTCATTGCGGGCCGACGGAGCGCCCACGGGCGAGATCCCTCAACTTGTCAAGGCTCATCCCCCTGGTGCCAACTCAGAAGAGCCGACTCATTGCGTCGCGTTTCCGTGCTTGCTGTCTGTGCTGTGTCCGCCATGCTCTCCGGCGATGTCCGCGCGCAAGAAAGAACTCAGATCACCGTGAAGACCACGCGGACTCGACAGGTTTTTGAAGGCCTTGGGGCGGGTGCGATCTTCTACGAGGGTCACATCACCAGCCTGGCAGCCCGCAACAAGAACGAACGGCAGGAACAACTTTACGACGACATGTTCGCCCGCGTGCCGACGCGGTATCTTCAACTCATGATCCGCGAAACCCACGAGCCGCAGAACGACAACAACGACCCCTACACGCCCGCGTTCGAGGACAAGAACTTCGAGTATTGCAAACACACGATTCAGATTGCGAAGGCCGCGCTGAAGCGACAGCCGGACATTCAACTTTACGCCACGCTTTATACCCCGCCGCCGTGGATGAAGACGAACAACGACGTGTCCGGCGGCGGGGAGGCCCGCGCTACGATCAAGAACGGCTTGGAACTCGAACTCGCCGAGTACGTCTGGGCGTTCCTCGCGCACATGCAAAAGAACGGCGTGCCGATCCAATACCTGAGTATCGCGAACGAACCCGACTGGCCGCACACCCAGCCGGGCTATTTCCTGTCCGCTGAGAAATATGCCGCGCTGTTCAAAACCGTGGGGGAGTATCTCGACAAGATGGCGAAGAAGTATCCGAATGTTCCTCGGCCCAAACTCGTGGGGCCGAATACGCTGAGCGCGCCGGGGGCCGCCAAGGATTACGTGCCACTCCTGCTGAAGAAGGCCGGGGAGCATCTCGACGTGATCGGATCGCACGATTACGACCCGCGCGGAGACCGCTGGGGCGCTCTGCGAAAGCTCGCAGACAAAAGGCCGCTGTGGGTCACGGAATGGTGTGCCCGCAAGAAGGACTCATCGCCGGGGATGATTCATTCGGCTACGGAATATGGCGTCGCCATGCATGAAGCGTTTCTCGGCGGCGCGAACGTGTTCATGGCCTACGACTGGGTCTACCCGCCGCGCGACAGCGGCGAAGCCCTGATTCATGTGAACTGGGGGAACGATTACACTCTGACGAAGCCGTACTATCTCTTCCGTCAGTGGGCCGAGCCGCTCAAGCCTGGCATGCGCCTCGTTGAAGTCGGCGTCACCGGGCGAGCCGCAACCGGCGTGAAGCCCACCGCGTTTCTCGCCCCGGATAGCCGCACACTCGTCGTTCATATCGTGAACGCGCAGGACAAGAACGCCCCCATCGCGCTCAAACTGACTGCCAAATTCGCGACTGCGACCACCGCCGAGCGGACTCGCACCAGCGCTTCGGAAGACGCAATGGTCGTGCCGGCGCTGGAGGGAAGTGCGGGGAGTTTCACCGACACCCTCCCGGCACGGTCGATGGTAACATATCGATTTGAGGGTACAGGCAAGTAATGGCCCGTCTGCTTCCCAAAGTTTGAACAGAACATCGGTTTCAGGAGCCGGATGATTGCCAAACGCCCCGGCAGCCTGCTCGGCACCCCGTTCAATCGCATTGAGTTGTTCGGGATCGTGGTCGTCGTTGGCGGTAACCAGAAAGTCGGTGTCGGTGAGGCAATCATACGGCTCATGTGGCTTCGAACTGCGTTTCGCGATCACGGCGAAGTCCTCGACAAAGTCCACAGCCGGCTCACGCGGGTTTGAGAGTGTTATCTGTACGGGCCTGTTCGCGTGCGCGGTCTTGTGCATCTTATTCGGCCGCGCCTTTGCTCTTGCTCCAACATACCCATTTCGCGATTCGCCCACACCCGATTCAAATCAGTTTGTGCCGACCTGGCCACTATGGGCAGTCACGCCTTCCCGTGTGGACGGCGGCGACCAAGGTTCAGATTCTGACTGTATCCCGACCACTCACCCACACTCTTGAAAGGAGATTGCTCAATGGCAACGTTCATCACCACCATCAAGTTCACACAGCAGGGCATCAAGGGCATTGACGAGACGACCAAACGTGCGGCGGCGTTCAAAGCGGCGGCAAAGAAGCTGGGTGTCAAGATTACGGAAATCTACTGGACGTTGGGCGATCACGACGGGCTGCTCATCCTCGAAGCCCCCGACGACGAGACGGCCACGAGCGCACTCCTGCATCTGGGGGCGATGGGAAATGTCCACACGACGACCGTGCGGGCCTTCAATGCCGCAGAGATGGACAATATTTTGGCGAAGGTTCATGGCTGAGTGAAGCCGTTACGGCAGACAACGGCCAAACGGTTCTGAATGGAGTAAGAATAGGCGACTGCTCAAGCCTTGCTGGTTTTTGCGTTAATGCCTTGGCTGCCGGCTCGCGGCTGAAGGGATTGTTGGCTAATGACCGCGAATGCGACTGGGGAGGTGGGGCCGACAATGTACCAACAGCTTCAATCACGCTTCTAACCTCTGTTCACTCTGGGATCACCGCATGACCCGATGCACTCACGCTATGGCAGTCATCTCTTGCTTTCTTGCATCATGTCGGTGCGAAGCGGCCGACACTCCGTTATTCATTCAGGGAACAGTTTTCGATGCGGTCGCGGGCAAGATGCTGCCAGATCGGACAATCTTGGTTGATGGCAACAAGATCAAGGCCATCGGCACTCCGCAAACTCCGTTGACCATTCCGGATGGCGCTCGCGTCATTGACGCCAAGGGCAAGTTCATCATTCCCGGTCTGATCGATGCCCATGTGCATCTCGTGCATCGCTTGAACTTTGCCCATGTCACCGGCGACGAGGTGTTGCCCGCGTTTCTCGCCGCTGGGGTAACCAGCGTGCGCGACACGGGCGATGAGATCGTCGCCCAAACCCTCGTCGCCCGTTTCGCCGACGCGCATCCCGAGCGCTGTCCGCGCGTGTTCACGGCCAGCTTCTTGCTCGATGCCGATCCGCCGATCCATCGCGATATCGGCTTGCCGATCAGCGACCCTGGCCGGGTGTCGGCGATCGTAGCCGACATGGTCGCGTGGAAGGTGACGACGCTGAAGATCTACGCCGGCACTGGCCGGGTGGTGGGGCGCAAGATCATTGAGGAAGGCCATAAACAGGGCCTGATCGTCACTGGGCATCTTGGCGGTTACAGGGCCCAAGATGCCGTCGAGGACGGCATCGACTGTCTTGAGCACATTACCTCCGTCTTCGACTTCATCATTCCACCCGATGTTCGCAAGGAGGCAGGGCACCGGGCTACGTTGAATATCAACAATCCGCAGGCAAAATCGTTGATCGCCCTGCTGACGAAACGAAAGATCATGGTCGATCCCACGCTAACGGTGTTCAAAAACATGTTGTTGCTGTCGGACCTGGAAGAGGTGAATCGCCACGCCGACAACGCTCACATGCCCGAACGGCTGCGCACGTACTGGGATAGCTATCGTATGGGGCAAGGACTGGCGCCCGCGACACGCGAACGGCGACGCAAGGAGTTCCAGAAGTACCAGGAATTGACCGGCGCGCTCTTTCGCGCTGGCGTTCCGCTGTTGGCCGGCACCGACGCGCCGGAGCCGTATTGTCCGCCTGGGTTCGCCCTCCATCAGGAACTGGAATTGCTGGTCGAAGCGGGGCTAACACCCGCCGCCGCACTCCAGGCTGCGACGATCAACAACGCTCGGGCGCTGAAACAGGACAACCAACTGGGCAGCATCGAACCGGGCAAGGTCGCGGATTTGCTGATCCTCGATGCCGACCCCACCGCGGACATTCGCAACACACGAAGAATTGTCCAAGTTGTGCGGAATGGAATCGTTTGCAATCCGCAATTGCTGCTGAAAGCAGTGCCGGCGCGGTGAGAAATCGACAGCGTGTCCTGGCCTTTCACGAAGCCATCGACGCTGGCGCGAATCCCGAAACTTCGGCCTCTCAACAATCTACCGCTGGCCCGCGATCCACAGCGCCTGCGTGAGGCGGGACCCCGTTCGGCCAACGGCCGGCCGAGATCATAAACTCCGAGTATCCGATCGATGAAGCTGTGTTGTCGCACCAGGTCCGCGACGGCTTGCGCGTCCAGGACGACTGGCCTGTGCTGGTGCTGGAAGACATAAAG
>JBGQCZ010000127.1:0-10120 GCA_041495645.1 Gemmataceae bacterium
AGGCGCTCGGCGCGTTCCGGCGCTTTGGCCGATTGAGCCAGCAACTGGCCAATTGTTTCGACCCAGCACGGAACGTCGGCCGCCGGACAGAACACCGCGCCCTTGCCGCCAACCTCGCGCAGCACGGGAATATCGCTGGCGACCACCAGAGCGCCGCAGGCCAGGGCTTCGATCACCGGCAAGCCAAAGCCCTCCGCCTCGCTGGGTTGCAACACGATCCGCGCTTGGCGATACAAGGCCGCAAGAGTCCGGCGGTTGAGCCCGCGCTGCTGTTGGATTGCCCGGCCAATGCCCAGCCGGTCGATTTGTTCCCGCTGGGCCGGTGTCCATTCTCCGCCAACTTGCAACAGCGAAAGTTCGGGGAAGCGTGCCCTTACTCCGGCAAAGACCGCAAGAAGCACGTCGATGCGCTTGCGCGGAATGCAGCTTCCCACGTGAAGAAGAAAAGGCGTCGCGTTGCCTGCGATGGTTGAATCGAACTCATCCGGGTCGGGAGTAAACTCCGGTGAAACGCCGTAGGGAGCATGAACCAGACGAGCGGTGTCCACGAGGTTGTGCTCCTCGAGACGGCGGCGCATTTCGTTGGTGCTGTAAAAAACCACGGCCGCTTTCTGTAACCCGTGCAGAGTCCGCCGGCTCATGGCGCGAAACCAGCGGGGCCGCGGCTCGCGCTCGGGTTCCAGCAGGCAGCGGAAACAATCGAGATCGTGGCAAAACACACCGGTGCGCTCCGGCGGGAGAACGTGAACGAGGTGGGCGTAGCTGTGGTCGCAGATATGGAAATAATCAAACTCGTTCAAGCGTTGCCGGAGGTGGCGCGGATAGTCCCACCAGCGGTTCGCGAGGCGGTCGGCGTTGAATGCAGCCCGCTTGGCGATCGCAAGAGGCAACC
Organism: Gemmataceae bacterium; assembly: GCA_041495645.1. Lineage (GTDB taxonomy): Bacteria > Planctomycetota > Planctomycetia > Gemmatales > Gemmataceae > JBGQCZ01. The sequence goes on from JBGQCZ010000127.1 coordinate 893, forward strand.
GGCCCAAACGCCGAATGAGGGGCGGGCAAATCCGCACCGCGTTCACTTCCGGCGCAGCGGCTCGCAGTTGGGCGCAAAGCATCTCTGCTACCAGGTCCATGCTTGGCCACTGCTCCTCTACAAAATCACATACAACCGCTAGCTGAAGCATTGCCATGTCGCTCACTTAGCAAATCACTCACGAAGGAAGTCACACGGCCAATCTGTTTATTTCGGTCGAACTCCGCCAATCCATCCGGCATGGCGTTCCGCTTGGCGTTCACCTCCGAGAACGTCACACGGTCCATGAGCTGCGCCAGCGCATTCAAATACCGTTCGTCCCACGGAGCCTTCCCGGGAAACCGCCACAACCACTCGTCTCCCAAGTCATAAGCGAGCGGAATCTGGCCCGTTACAATCGGCAGGCGCGCCGCCACATACTCAGGTAGCTTGGTGGTGAATCGGAAGCTTCCCACCTGATCTACGCTTTGGGGCAAACTGGCCACGTCCATCGCTGCAAGGTAATCCGGCACTTGCTCGCGAGGCACTTGGCCCGTCAGAATGACGCTCTCGCCTAACCGCTTGCCCGCTGCACGCTCCAATTGACTTCGTCCCGCGCCATCGCCGACGATTAACGCTCTCAGATTTGGCCGACTGGTTCGCACCAAGGCGCGTACCAGCTCGAGGCCGTAGCAGTAACTCACTCTCTTGGTCCACGCCAGCGACCCGACGATGCCGAACACCAAGTCGTTCGGCGAGATACCCAATTCGTTCCGAACTCTTGCGCGGGCGCGGACCTGACAATCCGGAGACAGGGGAAACGGAGCCCAGCCGGGCGCGGTCATCGCGCGCGGGGCGCCAAACGTAAGCGCTCTTCCAGTCAGATAGGGTGTCCAGCCAATGAATCCGGCCGACCAACGGCACAAGAGCCGCTCATACCAATGGAACATCGGCCCGAGCAACGGCCGTCGACCCGCAACATAGGGGCCAACTGCGTCGCCGCTGCTTACCACATAAGGAATGCCGGCCAGTAACCGGGCCGAAAGAAGCGCCAAGCCACCGGCCAAACCGGTTCCTTCCATGACCACCAATTCCGGCCGGCTTTGAAGGATGGCCTTGAACAGGCCGCGCAAACCACGCCATTTGCTCCGGCGATCGAATGGAAACACCTCCGTGGGAAAGTTTGTGAGCAAGTTGAGCAAGCGGGCTTCCTCACCGCCCCCCGATCCCTGCATCGCGACGGCGAGAATCCGGCGCGGTCGATGAGATGTCAATTTCATGCGGCGGCCCTTTGATCAGCAATTTCGCTTCGCAGCACTTCGATGGTTCGCTCGATTGCAAAATACGTTTGGTAAGCGGCGGCCGCGCGGCGCCGAAGCTCCAGCATCCGCCGCGGTTCGGCCAGCAGGTTGTCAACGGCATCGATCAAATCGGAAGGCGACGGCGAGGCGGCGAGAACAACGGCTTCGGTTTTTCTCCAAACCGGATCCGTAAGTGGGCCGGCATTGGTCACGATGGGCAACCCGAGGGCGAGTCCGGCCATCAAGCTGGTGCGACGGGAGCTGACTCCGTCTGGATAAGGTTGCACCAGGCAATCGCAGGCCGCCAAGTGAGCCGCCAGTTGGTCGTGGCCGAGCGGTCCGGTTGATTCAATCCGTCCGCGCAAATCCGTGTTGTCCCTTATCAAGGCGGCGGCAAACGCCTCGCCTCCCTTACCCAGTAACAGAGCTTTGCGCCGGTGATCCTTCAAAAGAAGCGTGGGCAGAATTTGGACCAAGAGCGAGGCAACGTGCGATCCATACGTGCCAAAATGCCCGAAAAGCAGATCGTCGTTCGGTACGATTTGCTTGCGAACGGACGCGACCGCCTCGGCGGAAACTGAGGTCGCTATGTTGCTGGGAACGGGCAGCCAGGTGACCCGACGGCGTACATCCGAGCTCTTGGGTAGCAGCGATTCCCAGGCCGGGATGGAAACAAAAATGCGCTCTGCCTTGCGCGCCACGAGCGAAGCCATCAAGTGAGTCACCATTCCGAGGAAGTTGTGAGTCATCGGCTGGCGCACGGAGAGAGGGAAGACCATTTCGTGGAACATGACCCATACCGGCTCGGGCCGCCGGCTGAGCCACCAGCAAAACGGGACGTTCATTCCCTTGCAACCGAAGGCATGCGGAACATATTGGACCAACAGCCGATACGGTTTGGTGAGTCGATTCAGTGATGCATCAAGGATCTTCAAGTCCCGCCGCCCAAACTTTCCGGGAAGCCTATGCACGGTGACGCCCGGATCGCTCGGGGCCGGCCGCGAAGGACTTGCAGCCGGCGCCCAAACATGGACTTCATCCCCCGCCTCCGCCAATCCGCGCGCGACGAGGCGGCTATAGTCGCTCACGCCGCCGGGTTCGGGCGGGTATTCCCCAGTGATCAGAACCCATCGCGCTGCTGCCATGTTTCTTTCTTGCTCAACCGAAAGCAACCGGGGGTGGGACACTTGTGTTAGTTGTCGAACGGAATCGCATGAACAATCGAAGTCGGGAAATCCACTCCGCTCGCTGCCCAGCATTGAAGACGGCCACCCAAGCTAGCGCCAGATACAGCAAGGCCGAACTGGTCATTTTCACTGCCAGATCGATCCAGCCTTGCGGGGGATGGGCGTGGTCGAGCCACCAGACGATGAATCCATATGCAACGCCGATCACGGCCGGAATGGCGATCGCCCGCAGCAGCGGCCGTATCGGGACCTGTAAGTGCCGGCGCAACAACATGGGGAAATACCAACTGTTGACGAGCACGAGGGCAGCGAGCGTGCCGAGCAGTGGACCCGGCGGCCCTACCAATATCGTTCCGACGACACTCGCGGTAATGTTGACCGCCGCGGAGGCCGCCGTCCCGGGAGCGACGCGACGAACATGGCCCGCGCCGGAAAGAACTAAACCCCATAAAGAGGAGATGGCCAAAAGAACTCCGTTCACCGCGGCCAGCACGGTGACCCACTCACCGGCAAAACAATCCGGTCCAACCCACAGTGCGATGAATCCTTGGTTGAACGCCGCCAAGGGAACCATGACCGCAATTCCCAGCACCACCACCAGGCCGGTGAGTTCGATCAATCGCCGATGGAACAACTCCATCTTGCCTTTGACTGCCAATTCAACCAGCCCGGCCCAAGCGGAACTGCCAATGCCTTGAAGTTGGGTCTGAGCCAGAGCACAGATGCGCTGGGTCAGAAAGAAGGAAGCCGCTGCCGCCGGTCCCAGGAAATAGGCGATCAACAGGTTGTCGGTGTAGTACCCGATCCGGCCGCTGATATTTCGAAGCAAGCTCGGCCAATTCAGTTTCCAAATGTCCCGCCGGATGTCCGCCTCAAGTACCGGGTCGGTTTCTGAATTCCGCGGCGCCCGATAGCGCCGCCAGCCGTCCCTGGCTAGCAACAAGAGCAGAGGCAACGAGCCGATGGAAAGGGCCAGGCATTGGCCGGTGATTCCCCATCCCAGCCAGGCCAACGCCAGTCCCATTCCCGCGATCAGCAACGCCTGAACTACGAGCAAGCAATTAATCAGGTAGCTTCGTTGGTCGGCCTCCGCAAGTGCGCGAAACGGCGACAGCGGAATGACCAGGAGTGCCAACAGTGCCACCCAGCAGCCACCGCTCAAGTCCGATGCCGCCGACGGGCTCGCCGGAATGAGTCGGAAACTGACCAGCGCCAAGACCGCGCCGGCCGCTAACATCAGCAAGGCGATCCCGAGGTAGATTCGGACGCTCACTCTCAAGATCGCGCGGACTCGTTGGCGATCGCCTCGTCCCACGGCTTGTGCCATCATCGGCATCAAGGCGCCGCTGATACCCAACTCGAATATCAGCAGATTTCCCGTCCAATCGCTTGCGGCCCGGAACGCCCCAAACGCCTCTTGCCCGAGCCAGCGCAAAAGCAACGGCGTGGCGGCCAGGCCGACGACCGCCGTGATGCCGGCCAGCGCCAAACCGCTCAGGAAACCCCACGACGCTTTTTGAGTTCGGTGCATGAACGAACGGGCCGAGTGATCAGAGGTTATCTTCCGAGCAGCGCGGTGAACCGGGTTACCTTTTCCCTGAACCATTCCCGTCGGAAGCGCATTCGCCACCGATGCTTGGCTAGTTCCCAGAACGTCGGCGCAGAATAGGCCGTCATCTTTTCGTCCAGGTTGTCGGGTCGAACGGGTACACCAAGCTGTTCTGCCAACTCCAGAATGTACGGGTAGTTCACGTACCGCCGCCATTCCTCTCCCACTGACGAAACGGCTCGGAGAGAAGGATTCGCCTCGTTCCGCTTGTCGAGTCTGGCGGAAATCTCTCGCGGCGGCAGCCCGAAGAATTGCGCGACGCGTTGAACCGCGGTGTGATCTCGAAACAACTCTGCCGCTGTCAGCCTCATGTATGGCAATTCCGGATGTCGACGGTGAATCTCCAACGCCCAGAGGTTGTACTCCGCCCAGCGCCAGAGATTTTTCTCGAACGGACTCATGACCTCCCATTGGGCGGCATATTCCGAATGCACGCATCGACTATGGATCGGGTTGGGCGGCCGATTGCCTATTTCCAGTTCGGGCGCGTTCATCAAGAACGTTGTAAACGAGGCGGCGGTAGTGACGGGATCGCGGACCAAATGGAGGATCTTCACTCGGCCGGGAAACGTGGCGATCAACAGCGGCGCCAGACTGACAACCGTGTTTCCGAACTCCACCAGCGGCCGCATCGCCAACTGATCGGAAAGCGCTGCCAGGAAACTGGCGACATCGCGATCCGATCGCATTCGCGCGAAATCCTCGTCTTCCAATCGACCCAGGTAGAGATTGGGCTTGCTTACCAATTCGGGCGCGCTCTCATGGAGAATTCCGACTTCCGGCTCAAACGCGCTTCGAAAGCAATGGGCGAGGTAGGTCGTACCGCAACGCCCGGTGCTCAAACACAGACCGAGCTGGTTCATGGTCTTTCCCCCGTCAGTGGTTGCGAAGAGCCGCGACAAAACCCGTCTTCACCAGATGTCTCATTCCTTCCACGTACAAGTGGTATCGGAAAAATCCCGGGTAATGCTTGCAGATTATCTCCGGGGAGAGACCCGGCGTGGTAGCCACGCAATAGGCATCCGGCAGTAGTTGCAGTCCGTAAACGGTCGAGCAAAGGGCATGCAAAGTTTGTTCGGTCACCCAGGTATCTTCAAAGAGCTTCGGAAGGGCCAGGCAGTTTTCGATCAAGTGAAAGTCGATGGACTCGCGCCAAACCAGCGCCAGACCGCTATTGACCAATGGCGGAGGGCGGATGCCGAACGCCTCCTCAAGCTCGTCGAGCGGCAAGCTATACCAATAGGCTGCATCCTTGTTGTAATAGTTCTTTCGGCGGCAGTTGGTTGTGTCGAGGAGCTCGTCGGGTCGCCGAAAGAAAACGATGTCTGAGTCGATGGAAAGGACCGTGTCGGCGCGGGACAAGAGGTAAAAATCAAACAGCTTGCGTGTGCTTACGTTTCGAGTGCGGTAAGTCGCGCAACGAGTCAGACCGCGCATCTGCAGTTCGCGCGAGACCTCCGCGTCGGCATCATCGGCGCGAACCAAAGTGGCTTGCGGAAAGTGGTTCTGTAAGCGCCTCGCTTGTCGTGGAGTCAATCCACCGTCGTGGATGTATAAGGGATAGTCGACTTTCGCGAAATGATAGAAGCTCTTCAATGCCCAAATCAGGTTGATCCAGTCCCTCCGCCAAGTGAGGGCCCGCACTTCCACGGGGCCGCTCGTTGCGGTGCGCATGGGCGGAGTATTGAGAATTCGGGCCTGGATTCGCGAGCGTCGCCAAGCTCGAAGCCATCCTTCACGGTTCGCTTCTTGAAACTCCAACCATAGGCGGCGCTTTCGCAGCCAAATCTGTACCTGGGTCATTGCAAGAGACGCGGCGGTTCTCAGGCCAGTTGGGCGTGTGGAGTTCGACTGAGTAACCGAAGACATTATGGCCCCTCTTTCGAGAACACCAAATGGACGACAACCCGCTTCTAGTTCACCGCATCGGTTCCAACACGACGTGTCCGTACTCCGCCAGCGGATCGGCTTGGCCTTCCAGCGGCGTCAGCCGATAGCTCAAATCCGCGAAGATCTGTTCCGCCTGCTCACGCGCGACACCAATCTCCGGCCAGTTCATCGGGTGCATTTCGACGACGAGCGTGGGTCGGTGGCGCGCAAGGATTTGTTTCGCACCACGCAGGGCATGGATCTCAAATCCTTCGATGTCGATCTTGATCAGTGTCGGCGCCAGTGATCGAGCAGCGCAAAACGCATCAATGGTGGTCACGGTTACCGGCGTGCCCTGCGCCTGCGGCAGTCGGCCATGTTTCGACGACAGCGTATTTTCCGGGGAGTTGGCCACCGCATAGAGAACGGAGGTTCCTTCCTCGTCGCCGACGGCGAACGGACACACCGTCGCCTGGCCGGCAACGTTGTTGAGCGCCAGATGATCGACCAATGCGGCCCGCGTCACGGGCGTCGGCTCGAAGGCGTAGACGTGCCCCGTCGGCCCGGCCCAGCGTGACAGCAAAACGGTAAAGAGTCCGACGTGAGCGCCGACATCGAGCACGATCGCTCCGGGTTGAACGTGGCGCTTCAAGTAGTCAAAGACCGGTGGCTCGTAGTCCTCGGTCGCATAACGATGCGCAGCGCGGACAAGCACCCGCTCCTGGCCGTTGAGCACGCGCACCAAACCGCGTTTCCCGTAGCAGATGCTCAACAGCGAATCGTAGGCCGGTCGCATTCGTGCCACCAACCGGGAATTGCTGGATAGCCCCAGCCCTCGCTTGAGTTTTCGTACCGCGGTCTCCAGGGCATTCATGCCGCTCTTCTCCGCTGCCGGGTTAAGATGTCCTGATAGCATCCTTCCAACGACTCCAAGACGACACGGGGATGGCATTGCTCTTCCACCAGGGCGCGCGCCGCGCGCCGCTGCGATTCCTGGAGGGACGGGTCTTGCAGCAATCTCACGGCCCGCTCTACCAGTCCCGCATCGTCGTCGCTCTGGCCGACGTGAACGCCGTCTCGGGCCGAAATACCTTCGATGCCCTCCGACGTGGTGACGACCGGCACGCCGTAGGCGAAGGCCTCCAGCACTTTGACTTTCATGCCGCTGCCTCGGACGGGAGCGTAAAGCATGAGGCTGCTGCGTTCAAAGAAGGGTCGCGTGTCGGGTACATTCTCGAAAACCTCGACTCCCGGTTGTGGCAGAAATGGCCGCAGAGCCTGTTGCGCGTGCCAACCGACGATGAGGACGCTTGCGTTCGGAACTCTATTTCGGATTGCCGGCAGAAGGCGGGTCAGCAACCGAACCGCCGACGAATGCGATGGATACCAGTTCATGGAGCCGATGACGCTGATGATCGGCTCCCGCGGCCGGCGCTCCGCGGGAATGAAGGGATACTGCCCCGCATCCAGTCCCAAGGGCACGACATGAACCGGAGTCCGCGGCGCGATGGCGCGCACGGCGTCCCGGAGTCGCGGGGTCAAGGTCAGCAACGTCCGATAGCTTCGGAGCAGGTGGCACTCCGCTTTGCGGCGCAATGCTCGGTCGAACGCGCAGCGCCATCCACCGCCGGTTTGCAACTCCTCGTCGATGTCGTACAGGCTGTGAAAATTCAAGACGACCTTGCTGGGATCGCAGCGTTCGCCCAACCAGCCGCTCCAAATCCCCTCCAGATGCAAAACGTCAGAGCCTCGACTGATCTCTCCTTGGAGATCGTGACGAAGTTCCGGGTGAATCATGTAGGAGTAGGGGCGCCGAATCGTCTGCCATTTTCTCAGGACGCCCGTTCTTGCGGGAAAAGGATAAAGGTGAAGGTCATATCCCGGAGAAGGAAACAACGCACGCGCCCGTGCAATGTCTTCTGAATTGGCGCAGGTGGCAAAAGCCGTGACCCGGTGGCCGCGTTCCACTAACCCGCGCAACAGCACCCAATACCAACGACCGACGGCGTGCCCGAAGGGCAACGGCGCCTCGTTCATCACCAGCAGGATGCGGAGTTTGTGAGCAAGCATTGGCATTCAAAGTCTTCTGACCAGTTTCATTCCAACTCTCATGCCGCGTTTTGAACCAGCCGAACAATCCGTTGGGCCATGTGGTCCCACGTGTAACCTCGTAATGAATCGGACAGTGAATTTGTGTCAGCCCGGAATTTCTCCAGATTGTCGCGCCAATGCCGCAAGCGATCGGCCAGATCGGACGGGTTGTCCGGGTCGGGAATCAGCAGTGAGTGGAGTTCGGAAGGATAGCGTTCCGCCACGCCCGCCTCGGCACTTACGAGCGCCGGAATGCCCCGGCACAGTGCTTCGTGAACTCCCAGACCGTAGGCTTCATAGCGGGCGGGATGGATCAGAACGTCGCTGGCAGCCAGGATTCTGGGCACATCTTGCCGGAAGCCCAGGAACTTGATCCGTTCCGCCAGTCCGTTCTCCCGCGACCGCTCCTGCCAAGCCTGCGCCTCCGCGCCGCTGCCGACCACGGCCAGATCGCAATCCCAATTCCTATCCGCGCAGAGCTTTTGCCAGGCGGCAAAGAGCGTATCGAACCCTTTGCGGCGATCTCCCAGCGCTCCGACAAACGTCGCTACCGGGCGATCTGGCTTCCATCCAAGAGCGGCTCGGGCTTCGTCTCGCTCGGCGGGAGTCACTCGCGCGAAGCGGTCCGGATCGACGCCGTAATAGACCACTTGGGCTCGCGACTCGGCCACTCCCAGGCGCTCGACCACGTCGCGCTGGGTCCGCCGGCTGTTGCACAGCACGAGCCGCGCTTGGCGCAGAGTTTTGCGTTCGGTGGACGAGTTGTACCGGTGGGTTGCCCAAGTTTTGAGACGATGTAACCCGGTCGCGGCTGTTTGCGGCCGATGAGCGGCGTGCACGTAATGCACCCAAGAAACGTCGTGCCAACCACAATTGCCCCCGTTGACGATCACGCGCGCTTCCTTGCTCCGCAATCGCCGCGCCCAATGCCGGCCGGCCCGGGCCAGCAACGGCATGCCCGCGAGATGATAGTCCAGCGGACGCCAGACCCGATGGATCGTGACGGCGGGTAAGGCCGCCAGATCGTCCCAGGCCCGGTGAGTGACCAGATGGACCTCGGCGTCGCCACGCGCGCCCATGTATTTGGCGAGAGCGTGATTCGCGCAATCCATCCCGCCGAGCGGAGTGAAGTCGCCGGATACCAGCAGCCACGTATTCATTTGCTGGGCCCGGGCTTGAGCGCCATCGCCCC
>JBGQCZ010000128.1:0-10109 GCA_041495645.1 Gemmataceae bacterium
AGAATCAGCTATTCGGCGCTTTCGGTCCCGGTGCGCGGAAAGGGGCCTTCTTGCAATCCGACCCCGACCTGGCCGCCGCCACCGTAGTGAAGAACAAGGAAGCAAGCGCGGAGTGGAAATCGTACTTGCGCCTGCGCACTGCGCAAGCCAAGTAGTGGAATCGAGAGCTAGGTACCGCCACCGTCACTTGCGATCAAAGCAACCGCGTACCGAGGTCGAACAATCGCCAAGGGCCTTACGGAGGTGGACGAGGAAGGTCGCCTGGAAAGCGTCTTCGGCGTCGTGCTGGCTGCGGAGGACGCGCCGGCAAACGCCCCAGACCATCACGCCATGCCGCCGCACCAGCGCTTCCAGGGCCGCCGGCTCGCGGCGACTGATGAAGAGATCGAGCAGTTGTCCATCGGTCAATTCCGCGCTGCGAAGATGCTGAAGGACCTTGTTCATTTGGTTGTTCGGCATCCCGGTCCTCGTGCGGGTGTTCGACGTCCTCTACAGGGTTATTACCCGGACAAGCCATTTCTATCCAAGAGTTTTCGCTCACGGAACTTGACTGACCGCGAGATGGGCGGTGCGAATCGGGAATTGAACCGATGTGCTTGAATGGCGCGAAAGCAGGCGCGGTCACGATCGACCATGCTGCTTTCCTCCATTGAGCTACCTTGCATTGTCTTCGACGACAATTCTACCCAGGATGCGTGTCGGACACGCGCGACCAAACCCCCGTCGCCAGGTCTAAAACGTAAGTGTTCGGGTTGTCTTCGTAGAGTTCCTTGTCGCCGCCGGAGTTGCTCACCTTCCCGCCTGTCACTTCGATGCCACTCTGGACCAGTTTGGCCTTGTGCCGACTTATCCAACCGGGCGCATCGCCGGACGTCGCGACTGGCTCGATTGCCAGCGAGTCGATGTTGAGGCGGTATACCGGCGTCGCGCCAAAATGTCGCTCGCCGCGGTAACCCACGCTCCCGATGATGTAAATGAAGTCGCCGACCAGCGTGGCGGTGTGAAAATCGGTCGGCGGAAAGACAGCCGCGGGATACCCGTAGATGTCGAAATTGCCGTCGCCCCGATGCACGATCACGTCGTTGTAGATGCAGAAGTCCGGGTCATAAAAATCCTCGTGTTCTCCGGCGATCTCGATGATCCGGCCGTCAGGCAGTGCGTTAATCGACTTCCCGAAGCGGTCGAAGCACCAGACCGGGTCGTCACCGAGCCGGACTTCCTCAAAGTGCGCCCGAGCCTGGTATGCGCTGGCCCCTGCGGCCACCATCGCCTTCCAGAACGGAAAGTTCATTTTCTCCGGGTTGGCGGTGCCGAAGACGCGGTGCTTGGCCTCGCGGTACTCCGCAAGCGTGCAGTTGATGGATTTATCGACCGGAAGCCGGGTAAGCGCCGCCCGCACATCGCCGTTAATGTCGTTGAGGTCCGCGCCTGCTTCGATCAGGACACGCACGACGTCCACGTTGCTGGTCTGCTGGATGGCCGGGCTGGAATTGCAACAGTGATGCACGTCCGCGCCTGCGTCCAGGAGCATTCGCACGCATTCCGCAGACCCTACCTGTGCCGCCTCAATCAGGGCGGTGCCGCCGAATTCGTCCGTCTCGTTTGGGTCGAGTCCCTGTTCGAGCAGCCATCGCAGCACAGCCGTGTCGCTGTTGGCGACCGCGTACATCAGTGGTGTCTTGCCGCACCGGCCACGTGCCGATTTATCGGCCCCGGCTGCGAGCAGAAGCTCTGCTTTGGCGATATCGCCGACCTGCAAGCTCAAGAGCCACGCGGTGCGTTCCCAGCGATCGCGGGCCGCCAGGTCTGTCCCGCCCCTTATCTGCAACTCGACGTCCGCCGTCGAACCCAGAGCCACGGCTCGCAAGAGCGGCGTCCACTCAAGCGGTTTCGGGTCGGCCCCGGCGTTGAGGAGCAGCCCGACCGCGTCGAACCGCCCCATGTTGGACGCCACGCTCAGCGCTGACTCCCCATACTCGCTGACCGCGTCGAGGTCCGCACCTCGCTCGATCAGGAGCCGCAAGACTGGGATGAGTTGCATCGACCGGCCGTGCATGACGTCGATCATCACGGTGTAGCCGCGCGGCCGGACATAGCCGATGTCGGCCCCGCCATCAAGGAGCGCTCGGATCACTTCAGGCTTGCCCTCAGCCACCGCAGCGCTGAGGTCAGGTTTGGGCATGGCGGTCTTCCCACGATTCGATGATGGCGCGCGCAAAGTCTCCGGGTATAGACCCAACACCCCTGTTCTACGTTCGCGCTGGCCACAAGAGAACAAGACTGCGAGTCACCGACAGTCGCGCAACTCGTCGCACGGTGGCCTGGGGAGTCACCAAAAACGTTTTTGGAGAATTCGAATTGGTGTAGTCGAAATGCTCGAACCAGTTTCCAAAAACGTTTTTGGAACACGCTGACCTGCCGCCAGCCTTGCTGAGTTTCTGGAAGGGAAGAGCAGCAAGCCGAGCGGAAGTGAACGTGGTAGGCAACGTTGAACCCCGTGAACTGACAAGGTACTGACCGTTTTCAGCTTCTACAAGCGGCCATGTGTCACAGCCGACGTACAAGGGAGGGGAGGCAGCCGAGATCGAGGCAAGTGATTCCTTTCGAAGGAGATGGCGATGTTCCGAAAAATGCGTCATTCGGCCAAGAAGTGGTTCGGTGTGACACTTATGTTTGACGTGGCTTGGCTTACCGCCATTGCGATCTGTGGCGCTGCCGGTCTGATCATTGCGGTCGTGAACGGGGATGGCGAAACGGTCTTAGCCCTGATTCGCCCAATGTTCGTAGCAATAACTTTGCTGGCGTTTGGCTACTGGATGACCCGAAACGCACGAAAAACCACGCAGGACCTTCGACGACAGCGCCGGCAGACCAATACTCGAAGACCAAGCGACATAAACCCCGCCTTCGAACAACCGCCCTGGATGTGTTGAGTGACACGAAGGAACACAGCGGCGACCGCCGCGTGCTTCGTTCATGTGACGGCGATCCGCTTTCCCAGGAGACAGAACCCCTCCGCTCCGTCAATTAGTCACGCTTTTTCCGTGTGCCGGTTGATGGCGCCGTTACAGACTTCGCCACGAACTCGGAGTCGTCGCCGCCGTGGAAGAAGATCATGCCATGCAGTTCATCGCCCTTCAACATCGCCCATCCTCGGCCCTGCGATGGATCCATTTCGTCGCTGCCTTCCCAGGTCCACTCGATCGCTGGAGCGCCATCCCGTAGGGACAGTCGGCAGTCCATGAAGCCGTGGACGTAGCCAAAGTGGAATTCGCCGCTGTCTTTCTCCTCGAACTCGATGAATGCCGGGACTTCTTCATCGAGGTAGTCGTTCTCCCAGGCTGACATTGAGACGATGCGCCAGCGGCCCGTGAACGGAGATTTCGGTTTCGCCTTTGCCATCAAGCGTCTCCTCGCTGGTGGAACTCGCAGTCAGGAGCGAGCGGACATGTCTTGCATTCCGGTTTGGATCGCTTGCATTGCTCCTGGCCGTGACGACGAAGGAGCAGATGCGCCTGGATCAGCCACGGATGGTCCTCGCCGACTTCTTCCTTAACGGCCTGCTGGACGAGCCGGTAGCTCGTGGAGTAGCTTTTTTTCTCCTCCCCAAATCCCAGGCGCAGTAGCACACGCATCCCGCGTTCGACTCCAGGGCCAGCACGGGGTACGCCCGGCTGAAGACGAGAATCTTTTCTGCTCCTGGCTCTCCGATCCCCGGAAACTTCGTCAACGATTTCTTGGCTTTGGGGAACGGCCATTGGAGAATGGGCCGCATATCGCCGTCAAACTCCTCAAGCACGATTTTTGCACACTTGCGGAGCTTCCCGGCAAAATGTTCCGGCATGATTCCGTGCCGGGTCACTTCGAGAAGCTCTTCGTCGGAAGCCGAGAGAATCTGCGTCGGCTCGGTGCCAATCCGTTTTTTGAGGGTCTGGAACGCTTGGTGTCGTCGGTCGTCGTCGGCAAGGTAGGCAACGTTCTCCCACAGGATCATTTCCCACGGACCATCCAACTTCGGGGGCTTCTGCTTGCCGAAGTGGGCTTCAAGCCGCTCAATGACCTGCGGTAGCGTAATTCGAGTCATGGCCTGTCTCGCCCTCGCCGTCCGACGGCCCCCAGACGCCGTCACGTTGACTTCTCCATAGAGACAGGCGTCGGCGTAGCAAGATCCGAAGTGCGTTGAGCCAATTGAATCGAGTAAGCAGTTTGCGCCATCATCGCTAAGCTGACGATCGGTAGATTGCGCGATCGAACCGCAGCAGGCCGCGGCTTCTCGCCGCGGTATCACGTTCGAGGGACCACGACATGACGACTCGATTTTCGGTGTCACCATGGCGCTTCGCTCTCTATCTGGTTGGGCCGGCAATTCTGGTTGCTGCCTGGCATTTGTTCCGCTCCCCGGAAGCAACTGGTCATGAGCCCGAGGAAAAGGCAGTCGCCTTTACTTGTTCGGTCGCCGACCTCGCCGGCTCACTGACGACGCCCGACGCGGACGACCTGCCGAAGCCCAGGCCCGGCCAACCGACCCCGAGGATTCCCTGCGTCGTGATCGTCGGAGGGACCTTGTCACATACCCGCGATGGCGAACTGACGCGCCCTGGGGTGCCGAAGCGAACGGCCCTCGCCAAGCTAGCCCACACCCTTGCCCACAAGGGGTATGCCAGTCTCCGCTACGACAAGGTTGACTACGGCGCCAGTAAGGCAAAGCCGGGTTGGAAGGGGAGCTATCGCGACGAGGCGAAGGTGGCCGCCGCGGCGATCGCCTACGTCCGGGGTCGGCAGGATCTCGGCCCGGTGATCGTCGCCGGAGAGAGTGCGGGCGGATACTTGGCCTGCCTCGCGGCCAAGGACGGAACCCAAGCAGACGCCTATTTGTTTCTCGGTGCTCACTGCGGACCGGGGGAGGCTATCTACGAGTACAACTTTGGCCGACTCGTTGCCTATGCCGACGGCAGCCCGGAACGGCGGATGTGGGTGGAAAAGGATCTCCGCCACGAACTCGCGTTGGGAAGGAACTACAAGGTGATGTTCGAGGCCGCGAGGAAGGGCCGCAGTGAGTTCGAGCTAGTAGACGGCGACTACAAAAAGACAATCGACGTGCGTCGACGGGCCGAAGAACTGACGCTGCCCCCCGACGAGATGTTTCGGCACATTCAGGTGCCAGCCCTGGCGCTCGGCGGCGAGCGCGACTTGAACGTTGCGCCGGACCACGCGGCGAAGATTGTTTCGATCCTACGCAAGAACGGCAATCACGCCTGCACCTGTGTCGTAATTCCAGGGGTCGACCACAACTTCCAGAAGACTCCTGAGGACAAGGACTAGCGGTTCCGCGAGCGCTACACGTTCGACAGCTTTAAGCGGGAGTACGAGCCGGCCTTCTACAGGGAGGCTATTGCCTGGCTCGACCAAACCGTCGCGAAGCTGCCTGGCGCAACGGGGGACGCGAAACCGCGAGCGATCCCGGAGCCGTTCGCCAAACGCGGAGCCGGTGGAATCGAACGCGAGCCGGCAACCGCGAACACTCCCGCGCGGACGTACTTGGCTCCGGGCATCCAGATCGTCGAGGACATCACCGACAAGGGAAAGACAGCCGGCGTGGATACTTTGGAAGGTCGGATTGGGCCGCTCCTGCTGGCCCAAGATGGGCAGGCCCACTTCATCGACATGCCGGCCGGGATTTACTGCGAGGAGCATCCGCACTCGACCGAGAGCATCATCTACACGGTCCGCGGTACGTGGGTCCTGTGCAGCGGCGGGCGGCGGCAGGTAATGAAGCCGGGGACACTGTTCCATTTCGCCGTGAACACCCCGTCCGGGTACGAGGTGCCGTTCCCGGAGGACGCGTACATCCTGATCTTCAAGACCAAGCGGACAACCCAGAAGGAGGAAGAGTTCGTCACCTACCTAAAGGGGCTGTCCGACCGATTAAGAAAGGAGCAGACGGCCGGGGTGCCTTACCTGCTCAAGGACCTACCTGCAGATCACCCGGCGATCCGCTTCGGCAAGGAAGTCAACCCGGCGTTCGACCGGAAGACGGGGAAGTGAAACCCTGAGCTATCCGATCGGCGGCCGGCCAACCCGGACCGACGTTTCTGTAGGCATTGGCGATGGCTGGGGTTACGTCTATGTCGCTTGACATCGTGGCAAGAATTCGCGCGAACGCAATCCTTTCCCCACGGCTTGAATGGTCTCTAGACTTACAAGGTCGACACTAAGGAAGGTCGTCATGCGAGTCGGCTCCAACGCAATTGTTGTCATCGTGAAGCTGGGCGTTTTGCTCGCCCCTGTTTGCTCGCAAGGTTGGCCGGGCCGAGTTTCCGCGCAGCCAATTGGGAATCCGGAAGCGGCAGAATTCTTCGTCTCTCCGCTCGGCAAGGACAATTGGTCGGGGAAACTCGCCGACCCAGTCCAGAACGATGGGCCATTTGCGACGGTGGTTCGTGCTCGTGAGGCAGTTCGGGCGTTGCTCAAGACGCAGAAGGGTCCGCGACCCGTGCGCGTCGTATTGCGCGCCGGGGTCTATTTTCTCGACACGACGCTGGAATTCGGTCCGGAAGACTCGGGAGCGGCGAAAGCTCCGGTTGTTTATGCTGCGGCAGCGGGAGAGAGAGTTGTGCTGAGCGGGGGACGCCGTCTCCAGGGCGGCCGTTGGGGCGAGGTCAATGGTCGCCGGGCCTGGGTGGTGGACATTCCTGAGGTGAAGGAAGGTAAATGGCGCTTCCGCCAACTCTTTGTCAACAGTGCCCGCTGCGCTCGTACAAGGCTGCCAAAGCAAGGCGAATTCCGCATCGAAACGTTGCCGGGCTATACCGGCGACTTTCTCCGAAGTCCAACGAAGCAGTTCGTCTATGCCGCCGGCAATATTGTGCCTACTTGGCGCAATCTGCAAGACGTGGAAATCATGGGAATCACAAAGTGGCTGGACAACCGGCTACCGATCGAAAGCGTCAACGCACAGACGCGGACAGTCACATTCGACCGACCGAGCCTATTTGCGCTGGTCTCGGGAGACAAGCCTGGGCCGTACTGGGTGGAGAACGTTTTCGAGGCGCTCGAAACTCCCGGCCAGTGGTATCTTGATCGTCCGCGCGGGGTGCTTTACTATCTGCCGCGACCTGGAGAGGAGATGGCGTCGGCCGAGATCATCGCCCCGCGGCTTTCGCAGGTGGTGCGGGCAGTGGGGCGAGCGGGCACTCCGGTCCACGACCTTCGTTTTGAAGGACTCATCTTTGCGCATACCGAATGGCAGCCGCCGGCCGACTATGCCTCGTCGCTACAGGCCGGAATCGAAGTGCCGGGCGCACTGTTGTTTAACTACGCCGAAAGATGCGCCGTCACCGGCGGCAGCATTGAACATATCGGCAATTATGGTGTCGAGGTGAATGTGGGCTGCGCGGACATCGAGATCGCGCGCAACCAGATCACCGATATCGGCGCGGGGGGAATCCGAATCGGCCACTTTTTCTCGTGGGAAACGGATGGGTCTGGCCAACTGACCGAGCGGGGACGCCAGCGCAAAGCCGCCATGCCAAAAGGCCCGCGCAGCCAGCGGATCACGGTGGCCGACAACGTCATCGCCCATTGCGGGCGGTTCACACCAGAAGCGGTCGGGGTGTTCGTGGGCGACAACGCCAACAACAAGGTTATTTACAACCACATTTACGACTTGTTCTATTCGGGCATATCCGTGGGTTCGGTCCAAGACTTTGGGCCAAATCATGCCGCCGACAATGTCATTGAATTCAATCACGTGCATGACATCGGCCAAGGCATGCTCAGCGATCTGGCCGGCATCTACACCTGCAGCACGCCGGGCACTCGCATACGTTACAACCTGGTGCATGATGTCTCGCGACGGGACTACGGTGGCTGGGGCATCTACCCGGATGAAGGCAGCCACGACCTTCTGATCCAGAAGAACCTCGTCTACCGCTGCCAGGACGGCGCTTTATTTGCGCACCACAATCACAAAATCACAGCGGAGAACAACATCTTCGCTCTCAATCGCATTGCACAAGTTGATCGTGGCGGCATAGGCGGGTTCGAACTGACTTGCCGACGAAACCTCCTCTACTTTAAGGAAGGAAAGGCCGTGGGGGGCTATGGCAACGGGAATTGCGGGCGAGAAGTGTGTGCGTTTGACCAAAACCTCTATTGGAACGCTTCCGGCAGGGCCGTTCTCTTCGGCAGGAAGAGTCTCGCCGAGTGGCAAGCGATGGGACAAGACAAGAGCAGCCTCATCGCCGATCCGTTGTTCGTGGACCCGGAGAAGGGAGACTTCAAGTTGCGCACAGGTAGTCCGGCGGCGCGCATTGGCTTCGAGCCATGGGACTTTTCGGTCGTCGGTCCACGCCCAATTTCAGTCGTACCGAAGTAAGAAAACAGCGAACCATGGGCCGTTCTCAACACGGCGCATTCGCCAAAGTCATGCCTCATGAGTCGAGAATGTTCAGATTGTGAGCGCAACGAGAGACGAATCCGAGGGTGCCAATGCGTCGTCAGGTGAAGGGAACGATCGCGATCCTGGTGCTGTTGTTCGTCGGGGCATCCGTCTTCGCCGATGTCGGCGATCCGCAGATTCGAACCGATCACCGCTGGTATCCCGGCGAACTAGCCTGTTCGACGTTCGAGGTACTGCTTGCCACTCAGGCCGATCTCTACGAGTTCGTCGTTGGCGTCAAGCCACGCACCGATGAACAGAAAGCCCTTGCCGCATGGCTTTGGCGAAACACTCATTTTTGCCACGGAGAAGAAGGGGCTGAGGATCTGTGGGGCAAAGGTTTCACCAACGGCGGCGATTCGCGTTCGCGCGACTATTGGACCGGCATGTTCGCCCATGGTTTCGGCTTGTGTGGAACGACTCACGCCCAATGGGTGGCAGAAATGGAAGCGCTGTTCGGGCACAGCCGAGGCCGTTGCGTTGGCGTCGATGGACACAATTCATTCGAGGTGTTTCTCAAGGGTGGACCTTACGGGGAGGGCAAGTGGGTATTGATCGACCACGATGTCTCCACCGTCATCTTCAACCAGAAAGGCAACGAGCTTCTGTCCATCAAGGAAGTGATGGCCGACTGGAAACGCTTGACCGATCGTAAGTTCATGCCCGCTAAGCAACATGGTTGGCTGGTGAGCGGCTTGCACCCCGATGATGGCGGCGTCTATCGCCGTTATGACGTCGCCGAGTATCTGGCGGGCTATAGCGGCGTGCCCCCAATCGTTCATCTTCGCCGAGGGGAGAAATTACGCCGTTACTTCGAGCCGGGACTCGACGACGGCAAGACGTTTACCTTCTGGGGCCGCAATTACAACACCGCGGGCGTTCCCGGACCAGAGCGCAGCCACACCTGGGTTAATCAGCCGGAAAAGATGTACGGTTCCCAGGATGGCACCGGCTTCAAACCCGGTCAGGCCCGCTACGGTAATGCGGTCTACACCTACCGACCAGATTTTGCCAGCGGCGACTATCGGGAGGGCGTGATCGCCGAAGACGCCCGGCATGTCGATTTTGAGTTCTACACACCCTATGTCATCGCAGCGACTCCATCAGGCGACAAGGCTTGGGACATCTACGAGCCGGGCTGCCGCAATGGGTTGGTCCTGCACGGAACTGCTGAATGCCGCGTGTCGTTGTCCACGGATCAGGGCAAGGTGTGGCTCGATTGCGGCCCATTCAAAGAGGGCCTGGACCTGACCGACGACGTCAAGGGTCGGAGGCAGTATTGGCTGCGCCTTCACGCCGGCGCCAAGGCGTTGCAGAAATCTGGCTTGGAGATTGTCACCGTTTGCCAGGCGAATCCAGCCACAATGCCACGACTGAAGGATAACGGCTGCCGCGTGGACTTCAGGGCCTCCGGACGGGCCGTGGTATCTGCCGGCCCGAACCTGCCCCATGCCGAGTCACACCTGGTCGAGGGCAAGTTCGGTTCGCCGAACGTGACGCTGGAACTCGGCACGCCGCGCGGTGAATCCATCCTGGAAGTGCACGCCGTTGCCCATATTCAGTCAGGGAATCCACCTTCACCGGATGTGAAATACCAGATCGACTTCTCGACGGACAGCGGCAAGTCGTGGAAGCCAATAGTACGAGATTGGAACATACCGCGTCGCGG
>JBGQCZ010000129.1:0-10091 GCA_041495645.1 Gemmataceae bacterium
CCTGCGCCGATCATGCCGACCCCGCCGCTCAATCCCAATGCCAGGGCCCCACCTTTCGGGAACCGCTCCGAGATCACCCCAAGCAAGGTCGGCCAGTAGAACGTCTTGCCGATTCCGTAAACCGTGACGGCCGCGACCCATGGCCAGACCGAGTTGGTGAAATCCTGGCCGAACATAACCAGTCCAGCGGTGCCCAAGCAGGCGCTGACAAACAGCAGCCCAAGCGGGTTGATTTTGTGGACAATCGGGCCGGCGAAGAAGCGCAGGGTGAACATCAGGACGTTGGTCCAGATGAACGCGAGCTGAGCGTTCGTCCCGCTCTTGAGCACCTGCTTGGTGATGTTGACGATCCAGCTATCTGTCCCGAGTTCAACGTACCCAACCAGCGCGTGCATGACGTACAGGAATGCAATAATCCAATGACCGGGAGCGAAGTTGGTGGCGTATCCGAAGGCGAGCCAGACAGCAATCGCAGCACCCCAGCCGATCCACCGAAGGATGTCATCGTCCTTCAGCTTCAGGACGGGACCGAGTATGTCGGGTAGCAGCTTGGCCAGGGCCAGGCCGATGAGCGCAGCCCCTAGAGTGAAGCCGAGCATCCCGACCTGTTTCATCATGCCCGAAACTGGCACACCCGCGGTCTGGGCTTCCGAACGTGGAAACGTGCGGTTAAACATCAGCAGCCCATAAGCCAGGACAGGGATCAGGAATACCCCGAGCTTGTATTCCCACCGGATTGTGCCTCCGGCCTGCTCAAACCCAAGGGTGATTGCCACGCCGAGGATCAGGCCGAGCGGCCATCCCGCGTGCAGGATATTCAGCCAGTGGGTTTTGTTTCGCGGGAACAGAGTGGCCGTCAGCGGATTGATGACCGCCTCGCAGGTTCCATTCCCGAAGGCGAACAGCCACATCCCTGCGTTCAGGCACAAGAACGCCGAGCCTTTCCCGTATCTGCCGTACACCCAAGTCGCGGCGAACGTCACCACGGCAGACGAGGTGTGGAGCAGGAACGCAACGAGCATCAGCTTCCCGTAGCCAAACCGGTCAGCGAAGAAACTGAAAAAGATGATCGCCAGCCCGAACCCAATCAATCCACCTCCGGTGAGGCCGCCGAGTTCGCTTTGGGTGAAGCCGAATTGATTGCCCCAGTCCTCCAGGATCACTCCCCGGACTGAGAAGCCGATCCCCGCCGCGACGAGGGTGAAAAAGCTGGCCCAAAAGAGCATCATGTCGCTGAAGCCGGGGCCGTCCGAACTGGAAGAGCCCTTGGAGAGTGAGGACATTGCGAATCCCTGTGCAGTGACAAATGTTGCGGATCGGTGCCGATTGGGGGATGCTAAGGTGAAAAGCGCGCGGTGTCCAGCAAAAAGGCGCTCGGTTAGGCGCGAAATTCCTTGGTTTCAATCGACCTTGCGGGCCAGGAAACGGTCAGCAACCGCTTCCAGCCGTAGTCGCCGCCGATGTTGTGGCCGGGAATGCCGCAGAAGTTGTTGTCGCGGGCCTTGTGCGTGTGGCCACTGAAAATGAGCGCGATCCGCTCGGCATGCTTTTCCAGCACCCGCTCCAACGAGCGATTGCCCGAAAACGCCCGCCACATCATCTGGTCCAGATTCGGCGGCAAAACTTCCGGGTATTTGATTCCTTCGAACGCCGGATGATGGGTGATCACGATGGCTTTGCTGACCTGATGAAGTGCCTCGATCAAATGTCGTTCGAGCGTTTCCACGACATGTGCCGTGAATGAGTGATCGGTGAAATGCCACCGGACAAAGCGACGGTCGTTGTGCCGGCCGCGGGTGAAACGCATATCGCGCAGGCGTTCCTCCCAATCCTCGGGCTTCACCCAGTTCGGATCATCGGCCCACGAATAGTCGTACCAATTGATTGAGCCAGCCAGGGCGAGATCGGCTTCCGGCAGAATCAGCGGGCCGTGATCGAGATAGTGGAAACCGTACTGTGCGCAAAGTCGTGGCAGGTATTCGGAGTAGACCTTCCAGGAATCGCCGCGGCGATCGTCGGATGAAACCCAGATGTCGTGATTGCCGGGAACGAGCGCTTTCCGGCATGGAAGGCTTGCAAAGAGCTGGAGGCACCGTTCGAAATCCTCGCCCGCGCCGACGTCACCTGCCAGAATCAACACGTCAGGAGGTTGTTCAGCTAAGTCTGCGATCAGTTGCCGTGTTGATGCGTCGCCGGAGTCGTTGATGCCCCAATGCAAATCGGCAGTGATGGCCAACTTCAATTCCATCGCCGAATTCCCTCATCCCGCCGGAGCGAATGAACATTCTATGTTCATTCTCCGATCAGGACTTGGAACTCCAAGTTGGCGATGATGTCGCTGCCTTCGCCGATGGAAACGATGCCGACGATCTCGCCGGGCCGGCAGTCGGCGGGCACCTTGACGGCATATGGCAGCGGCATGGTCTGGCCTCGCCAGACGAATTTCTGCACCGGCTGTTCAACCGTGATGCCGGGCAACGCGAGGTGGAATGTGATTCGCGAACCGCGAGTGATTTCACGCCGCAACGGAGTCGTGGCGACAACCTGATGAGCCGGGAAATAGGTCCGGCCCATCGCCAGGATATTTTCGGGCGTATCGCAATGGGCAAAGATGGGCAGCGTCACCGTTTCGTTGAGAGCGAGAGCTGGCGGGGCCAGGATGGAGACCTGCACGGAATCGCGTTTTGAGCGCCAGAAAACGAGTTTCTCAAACACCCGCGAAAACACCGATTGGCGAAGGGGCGGCGGCGGATGGAGGGTCGTTGGCGCGGCGGATGGCAACGGCGGCGGGGCCGGCAGTTCCAGCGCGATGGGCGCCTGAACAGAGGGCGCAGCGGCGGCCGCGGATTCCGGCTCCTTCGGCAGCGGCGGCAATTCCGGCAGCGACGGGATTTTGGCACTGGTCATCGACGGTGTGTCGTCCAAACGGGTGACGCGCACCGGTGTATCCGTCGAAATCGCGGGCATTGCGATCTGCGCGACGCCGCTTCGCTCGACCAGCAGGTGCAGTTCATGGAGAACTTCGCCAATTTCGCGAAAGCGGGACTCGGGAACCTTCTGCATCAGCCGTTCCACGATCGCAATCAATTCGGGCGGAGTTTCGGGATTGAAAAGGTGGATGGGTTCAGGCGTCATCATTTGATGAGCCAACATCTTGTCCACCATGTTGCCTTCGGGATACGGATAGCGGGCCGTTAGAGCGAAATAAAGGATGCAGCCGAGGCTGTACTGGTCGCCGGCAAATGAGCGCTTGGCCGGGTCGAGGATGCTTTCCGGACTTGTGCAATCGAGCATTCCCGCGGTGGCGTTGGCGGTAGACATCGTGTCCAGGAGTGATTCGTCGGTATTTTCCGCCAGCAAAGCACCAATGCCGAAATCCAGCAATCGGATTGAACCGTCGGACCCCAACATGATGTTCGAGGGTTTGATCAATCCGTGAAAAAGGCTGTATCGATGGCAAAGCTGGAGACCTTCGGCCAATCGAAGGGCGATCAGCGCCGCCTCGGCCCACGGAAGCGGTCCCCGCTCTTTCGCCACGGCATCCAGCGTCTTGCCCTCTGCCAACGGCCAGACCAGGTAGTGTTTGTTGAGGGCGGTGCCCACGTCGACAAACGTCACAATCGCCGGATGAGCCGGCAGATCGACGAACGACCGCACCTGCCGCCGGGCCATGCGGACGTTCCAAATGCTCCTCAGCGGCAACACTTTGACCGCATATGGTTGCTTGTCCGCCTTGCCGATTGCCCGAAACACCGTGCCCATGCTGCCGGTGCCGATGGGTTCGGAAAGAATGTACGGACCCAAGAGCAGCGATTTGACTTCGCCCTCAATGATCCGGTCAATCTGGTAGCGGGTCAGAAGTCCGAGAGCGACGAAATGTTC
This sequence comes from Gemmataceae bacterium, assembly GCA_041495645.1. Lineage (GTDB taxonomy): Bacteria > Planctomycetota > Planctomycetia > Gemmatales > Gemmataceae > JBGQCZ01. Next base: position 3,883 of record JBGQCZ010000129.1, read on the forward strand.
GGCCAAGGCGGTCGCGTCGGCATACGGATTTTCGTTCAAGAACTCGGCGACCAGCGGCTCGAGTTGGTCCGGCTCCATCAAATAACTGCGGCACAATTCGCCGACCAGCCAGTCGCTTGTCCCCACCAGCTCGTTCATGGCCATGTCGGGGAGTCCTTGCAGGCGAACCTCGGGTCGGGATCAGGCAATACTCTGGAGTAAGTCTAAGTCGCGTTTTGGGGTAAATCCAGTCGATTGAGGCATGACGACCTGTCTTAACGGCTTGACAGCCTGCCTTTGTCCACCTAATGTGTGACTGCACTCGGCCGGCCCGATTCGAATCTTGTTTTCGCGTCGTTTTCTTGGCTGCGGCCGCCCTGCAACGCACATGACGGACAGGGATCGGTATCCCGTTCGACCATCAGGGTCGAGATTGCCATGACTTCCAGCGAAGCTCCGGTTTCGTTCTCGCCGCTCGACCTGTCGCGGATCGCTCAGGATTTGCAAATCCGCAAGATCCACGTCGAAAACGTCGTGCAATTGCTCGACGAAGCCAATACCGTCCCGTTCATTACGCGCTACCGCAAAGAGCGGACTGGCGGGTTGAACGAAGACGTCATCCGCCGCATTCAGACCCGCGTCAAACTCTTGCGGCAACTGGCCGAACGCAAGCAAACCATTCTCAAGAGCATCGAGGCGCAAAACAAGCTTACCGACGAGCTGCGGCAAGCCATCCTGCAGGCCGAAACACCCAAGAGACTCGAAGACCTTTATTTGCCGTTCAAGCCGAAAAAGCGATCGTTGGCCAGCGAAGCCCGCGAAAAGGGCCTCGAACCATTGGCATTGGCCATTTGGGGCAAGGACCCGGCCGTGGCCAACCTGACCGAAGTGTTGGCCAGCATGGTCAACCCGGAAAAACAACTGAACACCCCCGATGAAATCCTGGCTGGCGTCAAGAACATCCTGGCCGAAGTGGTTTCCGAACAAGCCGACTTGCGCGGCGAGCTGCGCAAACTGATTTGGGACAGCACCCGCATCGTCGCCGCTCGTGCCGAAGGCATGCCCGAGGGCCGCGGCCAGGAATACAAGGGCTACTTCGAGTTCAAGGAGTCGGTGCAAACGATTCCGCCGCACCGAATCCTGGCGATCAATCGCGGCGAAAAGGAAGGCGCACTCAAGGTCCGGCTGGAATACGAGCTCGAACGGGTGAAATCGCTCGCGTTGACGGTGTTGCCGTTCGCCGAACACCCTCATCGCGAGTTGCTGTCCGCCGTCGTCGAGGACGCCTTGGCGCGGCTCGTTCTTCCAAGCATCGAGCGGGAAGTCCGCCGCGAGTTGACCGACCTGTCGCTTGACCACGCGGTAACGATCTTCGCCCGCAATTTGCGCAGCTTGTTGTTGCAACCGCCGCTGCGCGGCCGGCGAATTCTTGGCATCGATCCCGGCCTTCGTACCGGTTGCAAATTGGCCGTCCTCGACGAAACCGGCAACTTGCTGGAACACGCCGTCATTCATCCGCACACCATCAACAAGCGGGACGAGGAATTTCGCCGTCTTGAAGCGCGGCTCCGGCTCGAGGAACTCATCCGAAAGCACCAGCTGAACGTGGTCGCCATCGGCAATGGCACCGCCTGCCGCGAGACGGAAAAGGTAGTGGCTGACCTGATCGCCGATCTTGAAGCCCGCCAGCACGGCGCGGTTCCGCCAACCATCCCCGAACCAAAAGTCGAGACGCCAGCGCCGGCTGTTTCGGTTGAACCGCCCACAGCGGTGATTGCTGAACCTGCCCCGGTGCAGAAATCCGTCGCCGCCGCGGATCCGGTCGCACCTGCAGCCAATTCGATCCCGGCACAGGAAGCGGCTCTGGAACCCGCACAGCCGATCGTAGTCGAGACGATCGCCCCGTCTGAACCCGCGGCGCCGACGACCGATTCCGTGCCACCGGCTGATGCTCCCGTTTCGTTGGCGGAACCGGTGCCGCAAGCGGCGCCTGCGCCAACGGAGAAGCCCGCACGGCCCGCGGCAAAGCCCCCGCCTCCCCCGCCCGAGTTGCCCAAGATCGACTTCGCCGCGCTGCCCCTCGCGCCCGCCGATCTTGCCTACATCGTGGTGAATGAGGCTGGGGCCAGCGACTACTCCGCAAGTGAAGTCGCTCATGAGGAATTTCCCAACCTCGACGCCACCGTTCGCGGCACCGTTTCGATCGGCCGGCGGCTCCAGGATCCGTTGGCCGAGTTGGTCAAGATCGATCCGCAGCACGTCGGCGTCGGCCTCTACCAGCACGACGTGAAGCCGAAGCACCTGCGCGAGTCGCTCGAAGGAGTTGTCGAATCGTGCGTCAATCATGTCGGCGTCGATCTCAACACGGCCAGCGTGCCGTTGTTGCGTCACGTGGCCGGATTGAACTCCCTTGTCGCCCGCGAACTCGTCGACTTCCGCAAGCAGAACGGGCCGTTCAAGACTCGCGAGCAGTTGACGCAGATTCCGGGAGTCGGCCCGCAACGATTTACGCAAGCGGCGGGCTTCCTCAAGATCCTCGGCAGCGATGAACCACTCGACGAAACCTGGATTCATCCCGAAAGTTATCCGGTCGCTCGCAAGATCCTCGAAGATGTTGGTTGCACGCCGGCCGACCTGCGCGATCGGACCAAAATCGCCGACCTCCGCGAGAAACTCACCAAAGTCCATGCCGAGGTGTATGCCGAGCGCTTTCAGACCGGGTTGCCCACGGTGAAGGACATTTTCGACGCCCTGGCCCGCCCGGCGCGCGATCCTCGCGATGAATTGCCGGCGCCGGTCTTCCGCAAGAATGTCCTCAAGATCGAAGACTTGCAGCCCGCCATGGAACTCAAGGGCACGGTGTTGAACGTTGTCGATTTCGGAGCGTTCGTTGACGTCGGCCTGAAAGACAGCGGGCTGGTCCATATTAGCCAAATGGCCAATCGCTACATCAAGAACCCCTATGAAGTCGTTTCCGTCGGCGACGTGGTGACGGTTTGGGTACGAGCAGTCGATCTGGCAGCGAAGAAAGTATCGCTGTCGATGATCCCGCCCGGCCAGGAGCGCCGGCCGCAGGAACGCGGCGAACGGCAACAGCCCGGCGCTCCCTCTCCACAACAGCGGGAACCGCGCGAACAACGCCGCGATGGTCCGCCACGGCAACAAGGTCCGCCGCGACAGGGCCAACCGCACGAAGGCCAGCGCGATGGCGGTCCGCGGCGAGGACGAGGACGAGGATTCCGTCAAGGAGCACCCCAAGGACAGCAAGCGATGGCCCCGCCGCCTCCGCCCCAACGACCGCACCGGCCCGAACCCAAACCGAAGCCGTTGCCCAAGCTGACACACGACGCTCTGAAGGGCAAGGCGCCGTTGCACACATTCGGCGAATTGGCCGCGTTCTTTCGGGCGAAAGACGAACCGCCGAAAGAAACCCCGCCGCCCCAACCGACCGCTCCGCCCGAGGTCCCGCCGCCGACCGCGCCCGAAGCCACCTGACATGCCGACCCGAATCTGGTTGATGCGGCACGCCGAGACCGCTTTGCCGACCGTTTTCCACGGCGCGGAGTCAGACGTCGGTCTCAGCGAGCGCGGCAGCCGGCAAGCGGCCGCAGTGGCGGGCGTTCTGGCGGAACACGGCGCGATCGCCGTCGTTTCCTCGGCCATGCGTCGCGCAATCGACACGGCCACACCCATTTCCCAGGCCTGCGGCGCTCCCCTGCGAATTGAACCGGAACTGCACGAACGTCGAGTTGGCATGCTGGGCGGACTGCCCACGTTGCCCGAGCATCCTCTCTGGACCGAAACCGTGCTCCGTTGGACGAACGGCGAAACTTCCTTCGCCACGCCGGGAGCCGAATCGTTCGACGAAATTCGCGACCGGGTTCTTCCCGTCTGGAACCGCTTGGCCGCCGAGTTTGCCGGGCAGTCGGTGATTGTGGTCGCCCACGGGATCGTATGCCGGGTGCTTCTGCTCTCCATTCTCCCGGGCGTCTCGGCGGCGGACTGGAAGCGATTTGGTCCCATCAAGAACCTGGCGATCAGCGCAATGGTCCACGACGGGGCAGTTTGGCGAGCCGACTCGGCCAACGTCGTGCCGGAGGCGGTAAGTCGGGAACTTTGACTGGCCACCCGCATTGGCATTGGCTCTCCAAACGTTGTTTTCTCACTCCCTTTCGCAGCAAGTTCAACCTGCCGCATCGCTGCCATCTTGCGTTCATAACAGCCCGGAACGCATGGAGTTCGGATGAAGGTAGCCGCGCGCATCAGCCGATAGTTCTTCACGGATGAACGATGAGAGCGGTCAAAGGCATCCGTCAGGCCGTTGAAGCGAGTCCCTCTCCGCCCGGCCGCAGGAGGCAGTTCATGACCAGTGGGGAACTGTTGGCGCCCGTCAATGAGACGGATCAACTGCGCCAACAACTGCTGCAAGCCCAACGGCTCAGCAGCGTGGGGGCTTTGGCCTCCAGCGTCGCGCACGAATTCAATAACATTCTCACCACGATCATCAACTACGCCCGCCTCGGTCTGCGCGCCGAAAACGATCCGGCCGCGCGAGCCCAGGCCTTCGAAAAGATCCTCAAGGGCGGACAACGCGCCGCCACCATCGTCAACGGCATGCTCGGCTTCGCTCGAAACCACTCGACCCAACGGCAACCGACCGACCTGGTGCGACTGGTCGAAGAGGTGTTGCTTCTCACCGAGAAAGACCTGAGCAAGCATCGCATTCAGGTCGAGCGAAAATTCACCGACCGGCCGACCGCGTCGGCGGTACCCGGCCAGATCGAACAGATCTTTTTGAACCTGGTGATTAACGCCCGGCAGGCCATGCCCAACGGTGGGCGGCTCCGCCTCGAAGTTCGCGCCAACCGCCGCACCAACATGGCCGAAGTCAAAATCGCCGACAGCGGCGTCGGTATCCAGCCCGATCAACTGCGTTTGATTTTCGAGCCGTTTTACACCACCAAAGAACCCGACGAACACGGCCACGGCGGAACCGGACTGGGCTTGAGCGTCTGCCGCCAGATCATCGAACAACATAAGGGCCGCATTCGCGTCGAGAGCATCGTCGGCAAGGGCTCCACGTTCACGGTCAAACTTCCGCTCGGCGAGGCTTAACGAACAACGGCCGTCGCAGTCTCGGAACTCGGGGGAAAATAGGCGGTGTGATTGCTTCAGATTGTCGCACTTCCAAGCCGATCTTCTTTGCTGTGGCAAGCGCCTCGGCTTGACCATATCGGAAAAAACGCATATGTGGGAATCCACATAGCTCCGCGGCCCACGGCGGTAGGCTGCGCAAGCCTGAGAACATTTGCAAGGCACGCAGGCCGGGCCGCCCCGCTCGGCCGACGACGCGCCGCGAACCAATCCGCCCACGAAAGGATTCGTATGGCCGGCCAACCCTTCAAGCCCCAGCTCGAACGGCTGGATGCCCGGGCCGTTCCCGCGGCCGGAATCAGCCTGTCCGCTTCCGGCGTCCTGCGCGTGGAAGGCGACGGCGGCAACGACCGCATCTTCTTCGCCATCGACTCCGCCAACGCGAACAACGTCGCCGTCACCTGGGAACACGGCGGGCACGTCACCGTTCAGCGCTTTGCGAAAAGCTCGGTCGGGGCCATCCAGGCGGCCGGCATGGGCGGCGATGACGTCATCGTCAACGACTTGAGCATCGCCATGACCGCCGACGGCGGCGCGGGCAACGACTCCATTTGGGGCGGTAGCGGCAACGACAAGCTCTACGGCGGCGACGGCAACGACCGGCTTTTTGGCCGCGGCGGCAATGACACCATGGATGGCGGCGCGGGCAACGATTCGATCTGGGGCAGCGACGGCAACGATTCCATCCTCGGCGGCCTCGGCGACGACGTGATGATCGGCGGGTCCGGCAACGACTTCCTCGACGGCGGCGACGGCAACGATCAAATCTGGGGCTCCGAAGGCAACGACACGCTGCTCGGCGGCTCCGGCACCGACTTGCTCCAGGGCGAAGCGGGTGACGACTCGATCGCCGGGGGACTCGGCGACGATTCCATTAGCGGCGGCGCGGGCAACGACAAGCTCGACGGCGGCGACGGCAACGACCGCATTTGGGGCGGCGACGGCAACGACATCATCACCGGCGGAGCGGGCAACGACCTGATCCAAGCCGAAAATGGTGACGACTCGGTGCTCGGCGGCGACGGCAACGACGACATCCTGGGCAGCAACGGCAACGATACGCTCGACGGCGGCGC
>JBGQCZ010000130.1:0-10079 GCA_041495645.1 Gemmataceae bacterium
CCTTGTCGCCGCTTTCAAGCAAAACAAACACGCCTGTCTCGCCGCGGCCGATCATGTTCGCCAGGCGTCGGCGCAACGGAGAATTCAGCAAAGCGTCGACAGCGTCCTCGCTCAGGGGACCGCTCCAGGCCAAGGGCGACTTTGCATCGGCATCCGGGTAGCGAAGCACGAGGCACGGCAATTCCGGGTTCGGCCCCAGTTTGTCGAACTGTTTGCGCATTTTGGCGCTGACCTGGCCGTCCAGATCGATCTCGGCAACGGTCAGATTCGCACCGCCGGCCTTGAGCTTTTGGCTGACGGCCTGTTGTTCGGGAGTCAACGTGCCACGATAGAAGACGATCGCTTCAAAATTAGAAGGTTGCCAGCGTTCGAGCGCGAAGCGAAACACGGGAATGGAACAAGCCGATAGCGGGCCGATCGGCACGAGGGCCAAGAGGAGGGAAGTCGCAAGAACACGGCGGGGGTTCATTCAAGTCAGGATAACCGCGTTGCGCGGAAGCGTCAACAAATTGGGTCGTCTACTCGACGCGCCCGAAGATATGGTAGTCTGGAATCGTGCGGAACTTGGTGGTTGTCGTCGGGTTGGATTGAGTGTTGTTTTTCCCCGCCGGCAGCCCATCACCTAACGAATCCTCATGCGCCACGTTGTACCCATGCTTGCCGAGGCGACTATCGTGCCGGAAAGCCGGAGTGAATCGCCGTTCGAGGCCATGGTGCGGGAGCATTGGGACGCCGTTTACCGGTTGCTCCACTCTCTCTGCCGCAACGTCCACGACACCGAGGATTTGTCTCAGGAAACGTTCCTGCGGGCTTGGAAACGGATCGAATCATTCGCGCCGGGCACCAAGATGCGGTCCTGGCTCCTGAAAATCGCTTCGAATGCCTTCCTCGACGAGCAACGGCGACGCAAACGGACCCGGTCGCAACCGCTGGAAGAGGAACTGCCGGGCGCCTTGGCTGAACCCGGCCATTCGCTCGACGTGGCCCAACAAGCGGCCGCGATCCGCGAAGCGATGAAGGATTTGTCGGAATTGACGAGAATGGTGTTTCACTTGCGGGCGACTGAAGATTTGTCGTTCCGCGAAATCGCCGAAGTCGCCGGGACCACCGAACAGGCGGCCCGCTGGCACATGCATCACGCCCGCACCAAGATTCTGGAACGGTTGGGGAATTCGGAATGAGCTGCTCGCACGCGAAAGAATGGATTCTGCAGGCGGCGCTGCCGGAAGAACTTGCCGCGGCCCCGCCGGATGTGGCCGCCCACGTGCGCGAATGCGGCCAATGCCAGCGCTTGATCCAGAAGCTTAACCGCATGGAACGAAGCTGGCGCGACGAACCGCTGCCGGAGTCCGCCGAAACCGCACGCGAATTGTTTCTCTCCAGGCAAGCCGTCGAGCCGTCGAGGCCGGTCGCGGCCGGCCCGAGACGGTTGGTCCTCGCCCGTTGGGCGGTGGTCGCCAGCGTGATGTTGTGTGTCGGCCTGTCGGTCTTTTTCATGTCCAGCCCGCAGACAGCCCGCGCCGACTCCGATGTCATTGAGCGGCTTGTCGACTGGAATCTTGAACTGAGCGAGTCGACGACGCCCGCCGACCGGGAGCGGCTTTATTCCGAACGGATCGAATCGCTAAAGTCCGACCTTGCCAAGACCAAGCTTTCCGACGAGGATCGCAGCTTCGCCGAATCGCTCTTGGAAAACGGCCGCTTCCTGACTTCGAGCACCGAACCGCTCGAAGAGGCCGAACGCTTCAACGTCCTGGCCGATCAGATCGTGGATCGGGTCAATATCGCCGCCACGCGGAGTGATGCCGTCGCGGCCAAAAAGAACGCCAATCAGTACTCGCGCATCGCCGCAACCGGAATCGACGCCAAGCTCGAACGGGAATTGGCCAAGGCCGCCAAAATCGCCAAAGCCGACGAAGCGTTCAAACAAAGAATGGAAAAGCTTGAAGCACGCGAAATGAATCGATTGAAAAAGCTCGAGGCGATTCACAAGAACGCTCCGGACCCCGCTCGCAAGGAAGTCCGCAAGATGCTCGACCAAACACAGCCGAAGCCCAAAAAGAACCCGCCGAAGCAAGCCAAGGGATAGCCTTCGCGCCGGCCGCATTCGCTGGACTTCTCATTCATTTTTCGGTTACACTTCATGCGTTGCCTTGGAGGCGGCGCGTGCAACCAAACCTACTCATTCCGGTAATGCACCACCCCACGCGGCGCGAATTGCTGCGCTTCGGCGGACTAAGCGTGCTTGGGCTGGCTGGTTCGCAATTGGTGCGCGCGAGTGCTTCGCCTCCGCCACGGGCCAAATCGTGCGTGTTTCTGTTTCTGTTTGGCGGACCGAGCCAAATCGACTTGTGGGACATGAAACCCACTGCGCCGGTCGAAGTACGCGGTGAGTTCACACCCACGCGGACGAAAGTGCCCGACGTTCATTTGTGCGAACATCTGCCGGGCCTGGCTGGCGTGATGGACAAAGTGTGCTTGTTGCGTTCGATGACGCACAGGATGAACGTGCACGGCCCGGCAATCAGTGAGGTTTTCAGCGGGCGCGAGTATTTCGGCCAGCCGACCACCGATCAGGCCAGCCGCGAAGATTGGCCGTCGCTTTCATCGTTGGTGATGCGTCACGGGAATGGGCCCGGCGGGTTGCCGGCGTCGGTGGTATTGCCGTGGGTGCTGCAATTTCCCGGCCAGCCGAAGCGCATCGCCGGGCAGACCGGCGGCCGCATGGGCGAGCGCTACAACGCCCTGCTCGTTCAAGGTGATTTTGCCAAGACGGATTATCAAATCGAAGGCCTTACTCCCATTGATGCATTGCCGTTTGAGCGATTGCAGAACCGCCGCGAATTGCTGCGGAAGTTCGATTCGGTTGGCGATGGCGACGATGCGCTGGAGCGAAACCGCGAAAGCGTCTATTCCTTGTTGCGCCATCGCGTGGGCGAAGTGCTCGATTTGCGGCGCGAGCCGGAGGCGCTGCGCGATCGTTACGGCCGTACGGGCGTGGGCCAGAGTCTCTTGCTGGCCCGGCGGCTGGTCGATGCGGGCGTCCCGCTCGTTACCGTCAATTGGCAGGACGAAACCACCATCGACGGCACCAATACGTGTTGGGACACGCACCAGGACAATTTTGCGAAGCTCAAGAACTTGCTCTGCCCGATTTTCGACCGGGCCTTTCCGGCGTTTATCGAGGACCTGCACCAGCGCGGGTTGCTTGAAGCCACGCTGGTGGTCGCCGTCGGCGAATTCGGCCGTACGCCGCGAATGGGCCAGTTCACGCAAAGCAGCAACACGCGCAAGACCGGCCGCGATCACTGGCCGCATTGCTTCACTGCGTTATTGGCTGGCGGCGGCGTCCGCGGCGGGCAAGTTTACGGGGCGACCAGCAACGGCGGTTTCGTGACCGACAAACCGGTCACGCCTGCCGACCTGACGGCCACCATCTTGCATCATCTCGGCATTGACCACACGCAGACTTACATGGATGAGTTTCAGAAGTTGTCGAATCGTTTGAGCATTGGTCAGCCGGTCAAGGACTTGGGGTGAGTGTCACCGGCTATACCAAGCCACCAGTCTCGGGATCTCCCCCCGAAACGAGAGAATCCGCAGCGCGAGCTTCTGGCGTGAGGAGCCCAGCAGCGGGTGAAAGCCGAAGCTGTCGTCGACAATACGAAGAGCCAGCAGCAGCGCATCCTTGCGATCGCGATCGGCAAACGCCCGCGACAGCCACATGATCGCCGGGTAGGTCAGCACTAACGATTCCAATCCTTCCCAGAAGCTCATGTTGAAATTGGTCTTGCCGGCAAATTGCAACGAGTGAATCTTCGTCAGATAGTATCGCTCCAGGATGCGTTCGCATTCGTCAGGCAACGGGCCGGTCGGCTCTTCCAGTTTTTCGAAAGTTGTCTCGGGCAAAAGGCCATGCACGCGCGGCACGCGGCCGGTGCCTTTGGCGAAGCGATAGGCAGCGCCGAGCAGGGCGATGCGGCCGCGAGAAGCGATGCCAGCATTCGGTCCGGTGTCTTTGCGGGCGAGCAGGGCCAGCAATTGGCGGAAAAGAATGCGGCCGATCCAGGTTGGCTGCGGCAGCGTTGCGGGATCTTGCGACACGTCGTGATCCTGGCCGTTGACGATGATGGCCAGGAATTCTTCCAGCCGCGGGCCGGTCACTTTGTCGAATTTGGCTTGTTTGCAAACATTCGCCAGCGCCAGGGCTTTGCGGAGCCGGCGCTCGACCCGATCCTCTCGCTGCGACAACAGGATTCCCAAGCCCTGCGCAAACGTGCCGAGATCGGCCCACGGCACGTGCTGCCGGCCTTGCAGCGCCGGTGGCTGCAAGCCCTCGACCGCGCCGGGAGTTTGTTTCTCCAGCGCGGCGGCGTATTCGCGAACCTCGGAAAGATGTTGATTGAACGGGCGGCCATCACTGGCGGCGGCCGCGGGGCAGGCGAAGCGCAGGCCCACTCGCCATTCATTCCCCGCCGGCACGAGCATGAAAGGATAAATTTTGCAGGCAAGGGGTTTGGCCGCCGAGCCGAACTTTTCGTGAATACGACAACGCCCGCCTTCACCCAGAAAAACGCACGCCTTATTGTCTCCGTGGGCCAGCCGCCAACGCCGCTTCTCGCGCACGATCAACGGCACGCCGGCAAAACCCGGCTCTTTCTCCCAGCCTTGCTTGTCGATGCGTTCCTTTTCCTCGTCGGTGACGTGAACGACGTATTCCCGGCAACACGACGTGCAACCGCCGCAATCCCAATTCTGAACCACGGGCAATGCGCGGACCGGCAACGGCATGGAGATAACCCGATGAACGGCGAGCGGAACTCTGTTGAAATGCTATCAGACCTGTGGACCGCGGGACAAGGAGGCGAATTGTGTCTGTAGGGCGATGGATCATACCGCCGGGCTGTCGGAGGCTGAGCGAGTCTGCTATAATTCGATGAGGTAAGGGGATAGCAATGTCGACTGCCGTACAACAAAAGCTGTTCACTGCTGAGGAGTTTTTCTTACTCCCCCCAGCCCGCGGACGGGTCTCAGCAGGAGTTGGTCCGCGGAGAGATAATCACCATGCCGCCTCCCGGTGGATTACACGGCGTCTGCTGCTCCAAAGCGGATCGAAAGATCGGCGCCTTTGTCGATGAAAACGACCGCGGCACGGTGGCCTGCAACGACACCGGCTTTGTCACCGAACGCGATCCCGACAGCGTGCGGGGCCCCGATATCTCGTATTCGTCTAAAGAGCGTCTGAAGGAAGTTCCGGTCGGCTACATCGAGATTGCACCGGACTTGCTTGTCGAAGTTCTTTCGCCGAGCAATACGCGGAAGCAAATTCTAGCCAAGTTACGCGAGTACTTTGCCAAAGGGGTCAAGCTGGTCTGGGTGATCTCGCCCGAGGATCGCACGCTCACCGTCTATCGGACGCTCAATGAAGGCCGCTTGCTGCACGAGTCGGCGACCGTTTCTGGCGAAGACGTCCTGCCCGGATTCACCTGTCGTGTGAGCGATTTACTGCCCTGAATTAAGCATTCAACTTTGCGCCGCACGCCCGAAACAGACCATCGTCACGTCGTCATGAGCAGGGTGGCCGGCGGCGAATTGAGAGACATCCGCCAAGATCGCGGCGCCTGTGGACTCAACGTTGTCACCCGACTTGGCGAACAGGGTTTTCAGGCGCTCCAAGCCGTACATCTCCTTGGCCGCGTTCTTGGCCTCGATAATCCCGTCCGTGCACAGGAGTACGGCATCGCCGGGCTGGAATGGCAAGGTCGTGGCTTCGTATTGGCGGTCGAAGACGCCGAGCGGGATGCCGGCAGCCGATTCGCCGATCGCGATCAACTCCCCGCTTGGTCGACGAAGCAATGGCGGAACGTGGCCGGCGTTAACCCAGGTCATTTCAAACGCCGTGAGATCGATCACACCGACGACAAAGGTAACGAAGCGGCCATCCCCGCAGGTCCGGATCATTGTGGCGTTAATGCGATCGACCGCCAAAGCCAAATTCCGTTCGGAAGCCAGGCAAAACCGCACCGTTACTGAAAGGCGGGCCATCAGCAGCGCCGCCGACACGCCTTTGCCCGCCACGTCGCCCAACGCCACCGCAAGCCTGTTTCCCGGCAGCGGGATGTAATCGTAATAATCGCCGCCGATGTGCTGCGCGGACGCGTAATGATCGAAGAACGTCAGACCCGGAATTTGGGGCCGCTCGTCGGGCAGAAAGCTCCGTTGAATTTCGGTCGCGGCCTCCAAGTCGCGGCGCGACTCGTGCAGCCGCGCGAGCTCGATGGCTCGCGCGGCCTGCAAGCTGGCGCTGGCGAGCACGTCCAGGTCTTCCTGACGGAACTGATTCTTAGCGCCCTTCGTATCGAGTTGAATCACGCCGAGGCTCGCGCCGGACTGGTCCACCATCGGCACGCAAATGATTGAACGGATCTGCATGTCGCGGATGCTCTCGCTCCGGTCAAAGCGTGAGTCTTGCTCGGCATCGGCGCTTAGGATCGCCTGGCCGGACTGCATGACCCGTTCCACGATGGTGCGGCTGATGGCAAGGCGCTGTCCGTCCGCGGGACTGCGGTGGCGCACGGCCTTGGGCACGACGGGGCCGCCGGGTATTTCGCGAAGCAAGATGAATCCCCGGTCGGTCTGCGGGAATACGACGAAGAGGCTTTCGAGGATTTTCGGCAATACCTCGGCCAGATTGAGGGTGCCCGCGAGATTGCGGGAGATTTCCAGCACGGCCCGCAGCTTGGCCTCGGGTGAAACCTGCGTTCGCGTCTCGCCGGCGACTTCCAACGTCTTGAGCACCGCCGGTTCGATGCCGCCCGGCACGGTGTCCTTTAAGGAAAACGCGGGCGCTGTAGAAGGGTCGTCGATGAAGACTAACGATGCGCCGCACAGGTCGATCCAATCGCCGGACCGGAGCCGCGTGCGTCCTTCAACGCGCATGCCATTGACGCGGGTGCCGTTTGAACTGCCGAGGTCGGTCACGTGCCAGCCGCCGCCCGATTGTTCGACGCGCGCGTTACGTGAGGACACCCTCGCTTCGGGCAGAATGACATCGCAAGTGACGGCGCGGCCGACGACCACGCTCGGCCCGCTCAGGGGATATTCGCGCCCACTGTTCGAGTCGCGCAAAACAGCCATGGGACTCTGACCTCTGACTTCTGACCTCTGACTTCTCAGCTCGGCGTCGTGCGGAACGATGCGACTGCCTGTTCCTTCGTGTCGTAGATTTCGCAGATTTTGTGCAGGCGGATCAGATCGAAGACGGTGCGGACCGGGCGGGTGATGCCGCACAGTTTCAGATCGCCGCCGGACTCCGAGACCTTTTTCAAGCACGACAAAATCGCGCCGCAACCGCGGCTGTCCACAAACTGGACCCGGCCGAGGTCCAGAACGAGATGGCGATGGTCGCGCAGCACGGGTTCCATGTCGCCGCGGAAGTCGTCGGCGTTGCCCACGTCCAGTTGTTCGGCGTGCAGCGACGCCACGGCCACGTCGCCGAACGTTTCCACCAGCAATGCCATTGTTTTCTCCTTCATCGGAGTAGGAGTACGGTGTTTGACCAGGCGAATTCCACGGCGTGGTTCGCCGTGAATATAGCGCACCTCGTCCATGAGTTGCTGAAGCATGTGGCAGCCGAAGCCGCTGGCCCGGCTGCCGTCAAAGTTCGGCGGCGCGATGGTCGCGGGATCGAAGTCGCGGCCCTCGTGAGTCAACGCCATTTCGAAGCGATCGCGGTCGGCCGACACGTCGAGATGAATCAGCCGCCCCGCTTGTCCTTGGTACGCATGCAGAATGATATTGGCTGCCGATTCATGCGCCGCCAGCTCGATCGGATCAATCTGTTCGGCGGTTGCCTGCGGCCAGGCCTGCTCAGCGCATTCGCGAACGAAAAGGCGCAGTTCCGTCAATACGCCGATCTTGCTGTCGAAGTCCCGGCTCACATGAATCATGGCCACGCCCTCCGGCACGGCTGGCGGCGCCTGGATACCGTCCGCGACCTCGTGTACCATGCGTCAACGGCAACTGGCCTCGTACGATTATCGCTAATGTCGGCCCCCGCTCCCAGCAAAAAACGCCGGCGGCCTTTCGAGAACCCCGATGTCCACCTCGCTTTACCCGTTGCACGACAGCGTTCGCCGGCACCTGAGGTATTCCCTGGGCACGACGCGGGAAAACCTGTCGATCGGCGAACTCTTGCATGCGTTGTCTCTGGCCGTTCGGGATCGGATGGTCGATCTTCTTCTCGACACCGAGCGTCGCTATCGTCAGGCCGACGCCAAGCGGCTCTATTACTTGTCCATGGAATTTCTCATTGGCCGGTCGCTAACCAAGAACCTGTCCAACCTCGGCTTGCTCGACGAATGCCGCGACCTGGTGACGGAGTACGGGTTCGACTTTCGGGCACTCGTGGAGAGCGAAGCCGATGCGGCGCTCGGAAACGGCGGGCTTGGACGCCTGGCCGCTTGCTTTCTGGATTCCCTCGCCACGCTGGGAATGCCGGGCTTTGGCTACGGCATCAACTACGAATTCGGCCTGTTCAAGCAGGAGATTCGCCACGGCGAACAAATCGAAAGGCCGGACAACTGGCGCGCCGACGCGTCGCCGTGGATCTTGACTCGGCCGCAGGAAATCGTTCTGGTTCCGCTCTATGGACGGGTGGAAAGCAGCCGCGACCGGCAAGGTGAATACAACCCGATGTGGCTCGATTGGAGGATCGTTGTCGGCGTGCCGCACGACATGCCGATGGCCGGCTACGGCGGTCAGACCGTCAACTTTCTGCGGCTGTTTTCGGCCCGCGCCTCGAACGAAATGGACATGTCGATCTTTAACGCCGGCGACTACATCAGCGCTGTCCATCAAAAAGTCATGTCGGAAACAATTTCCAAGGTCTTGTACCCGAGCGAAGCCGTGGTCGCCGGTCGCGAACTGCGGCTCGTGCAGGAGTATTTTCTGGTTGCCTGCGCCGTCCGCGACATCGTCCGCCGCTATCAGCGCGATCACAAGACCTTTGACGCGTTCCCCGACAAGGCGGCGATTCAGCTCAACGACACGCACCCGACGCTCGCGATTGTCGAGTTGATGCGAATCCTGGTGGACGAGTCCGACCTGCCTTGGGAGCGGGCCTGGGACATCGTCGTGCCGACGTTTGGCTACACGAATCACACGCTGATGTCGGAAGCGCTGGAGCGGTGGCCGGTGTCGTTGCTCGAATACGTATTGCCGCGGCATTTGCAGATCATCTACGAAATCAACCGCCGGTTCCTCGAACGCGTCGAGCGTCGTTGGCCCGGCGATGCGGAGCGCGTGCGGCGAATGTCGATATTCGCCGAAGCGCCCGAAAAACAGGTGCGGATGGCGAACCTGGCGATCGTGGGCAGTCACTCGGTTAATGGCGTCGCCGAAGTGCATAGCCGGCTGGTCCGCACGGAACTGGTGCCCGACTTCGCCGAATTGTGGCCCGATAAGTTCAACAACAAGACCAACGGCGTCACCCCACGGCGTTGGTTGCTCGCAGCCAATCCGGAACTCGCCGAACTCGTTACTGAGCAAATTGGCCCGGAGTGGATTACCGATTTGAACCGGCTGCGCGGCCTCGACCGATTCGCCGGCGATTCCGGCTTCCAAAGCCGATTCCTGGCGGTGAAACGGCGCAACAAGGAGCGGCTGGCCGGGGTGATCCACGACACGACCGGCGTCGCCGTCGATCCCGACTCGCTCTTCGACATTCAAGTGAAGCGCATGCACGAATACAAGCGCCAGCTTTTGAACGTGCTGCATGTGGTTCACGCCTACCTCTCACTGCGACTCGAACGGGGCAAGGATCCGCCGCGGACGGTTGTCTTCGCCGGCAAGGCGGCGCCGGGATATCTGGCGGCGAAACAGATCATCCGGCTGATTCACGACGTCGCCCGGGTGATCAACGCCGACACGAAAACCAACCCCTGGCTCAAAGTGGCCTTCGTACCCGATTACCGCGTCTCGCTGGCCGAAGTGATCATCCCCGCCGCCGACCTGAGCGAGCAGATTTCGACCGCCGGCACGGAAGCGTCCGGCACCGGAAACATGAAATTCGCCATGAA